>DAOUYK010000099.1 GCA_030666145.1 Mycolicibacterium sp.
GACGGACTGCGCCGCACCAGACGTCGATTGCGGTGCAACTGTTGAGGAGTGGCCCGACGCTGAGTCCGTTCAGCGACGGGCCGATTACATCCAAAGCATCGTGGAAGACGTCACTTTCCTCGGCAGCGAATACCACTACCCGGTCGGCAACCTGCTGGTTCGGGTATCGGGTGACCTGAATCCTTCGCAGGTTGCTCTTTACGAGCAAGCGATCAGATGAGAGAGGCCTGAAGTTAGCCGCCTGAAACGCTTCGCGCAGCGTGCGTGGCCGAGTCGCTGATGAACTGCGCACGGTTCAACACACCGCCGCGCAGTTTCCGCAACGGGTCGCGCTGCGCACTGCCGACGGCGCGGTTTCAGTGACATGGCAGCAGTATCGCGACCGGGTCCAGGCTATCGCGGCCGGACTGGCCGGACTCGGCGTTGGGGCCGGAGACACCGTCGCGCTGGTGATGACCAACCGTCCCGAGTTCCACGTTTGCGACACCGCCGTTTTGCGGGCTACACCAACCTGGGTCAGTTCACGCTGCAGAAGTGGGCCGGTCAGCTCCTGCCCTAAGGTGTCCCGGTCTCATACTGAAGACGTGCTCGGTCATCTGGGGGTGAATGTGCCCGATCTCGATGCTGCACGGAGCTACTACGACGAACTGATGCCCCTCGTCGGTTTTGAGCCATTCTTCGCGGCCGACGATGAGTTCTCCTACAAGCCGACTGGTAACCGGTCGGGAACGTACTTGTTTTTCTACCCCGCGGCATTGCCGGGCAACTACTCACCGGACCGGGCAGGCCTCCAGCACATGGCGTTCATCCTTCGCCGCCGATCGCTGATCGACCGAGTGCACGATCACGTTGTGGGCTTTGGCGGCAGCGTCATTCACGCTCCTCAACACTTCCCGCAGTATCCAGGCCACTACTACGCCACGTTTTGGTCGGACCCGTTCGGCATCAAGCTCGAAGCAGTGTGCCACCACGACCGCGAGTAGCTCTGGACCACTGTCCTGTACATGAGCGGCCCACTGGCGTGATCTCGAAACTGCAATGTGGCAGCCAACGTGTGAGAGCGGCCCTGCGTGGCTTCAATCTCGGCGCCCGCTGACGTTCAACCGGCCGGGACGGCTGCGCGGTCGCCCTTGGTCGTGGACTCAGTGACGGATTCCGGCGGCACCGCTGCCACTGTCACCCAGGTGTTGTTGACCGCCGCAGTGCCGGAGAATTGGTCGGTCAGCGAAGGATCATGCAGCAGGTTGACGTTCGCGCCCGGCAGTGACGCCGCAAGCTGCCAGCCGACACCGGGTTCATTGTGACCCCAGCCGTGCGGAATGGCGATGGTCCCCGCGCGAATATCATCGCTGACCTCGCACGTGACCACGATCGATCCGGTAGGAGAGGTCACCGCGACCCGTTCACCGTGGGAAAGCCCCCGCTTGGCGGCGTCGTCAGGATGCATCAGGGCGGTACATTGATCGCGGCCCTTCACCATCGTTGCCACATTGTGCAGCCAGGAGTTGTTGCTGCGCAGGTTGCGGAGGCCGATGAGTTGCAAGTCGTAGCCGTCGGCGGGTGCGGTGATGGAGCTGCCGCGGCGGGCATCATAGAGCAGGGCGTTCGCACCGGCGATGAAATCCTCCGGCGCCAGGTGTACCCGGCGATCCTTGGTCCCGATCAGCGAAGGCAGCCTTGGCTGCAGTGGTCCCAGGTCGATGCCGCCGGCCGCAGCGCGCGCCTTGCTCACCGTCAGTCCCTTGCGGCCGCGCCGCAACACCCCGTGTGGACCGGCGGCCACCCCGAAGCTCACCAATCGCACCGGGCTGAGCTGTTCGAAGATTCTGTTGACCACACGACCGGCCAATCGGCGCACCGGCAGCGGAAGCACCTCAGTGACCAGTCGCGCGAGGATCTGCCAGTCGTCGAGGCCGCCGGCGGGCGGTTCGAAGACCCTGGTGTCACAGCGCAGGTTGTTGCGCACGCTGAATATCGGGAACAGGAAGTTGACGTCTTCGCGTTCCAGAGCAGAGACCGGCGGAAGGATGATGTCGGCGTGCCGGGTCGTCTCGGTGATGTACATATCAACGGCGACATAGAAATCCAGGGAATCCAGCGCAGCCCCGAGCCGGCCGCGTTGTGGGGTAGACAGCACCGGATTGCCCGCGTAGGTGATCATCGCCCGGATCTGACCCTCGCCCTCGGTAAGGATCTCATCGGCCAGCACCCCCACCGGCAGTTCGGTGCGAAACGACTTGTGCACGCCGGATCGATCCGTCCATTTGCCATACAACATGGGCAGATACTTCGCGTATCGGGCCAGGTCGATCGGGGGCGTCGCGAACATCTGTCCGCCGGGTCGATCAAGGTTCCCCGTCACTGCATTGATTGTGTTGACCAGCCAATGCACCAGAGTGCCTGTCACTTGCTGACATACCCCGATGCGGGCATAGAGCACCGCCGATTCTGCAGCCGCATGCTCACGCGCCAACCGGCGGATCGTTTCCGCGTCCACACCGGCGTGCGGCGCCGCCTGCTCCGGGGTGAACTCCGCCACCAGTGCCCGCAACTCGTCCCACCCCGTGCACTGATCGCGGACCGCCGTTGTGTTGCAAAGGCTTTCACTGATCAATACCTGCAGCATCGCCAGCAGCAGATAGGCGTCGCCCCCGGGTGCTACCGCCACATGCTCGTCGGCCAGCCGTGCTGTCTCGGTGCGCCGCGGGTCGATCACCACGACCTTGCCGCGCCGGCGCACATCGCGGATGCGGTGCTTGGCATCGGGCATTGTGGTGACCGACCCGTTGGACACCGCCGGATTGGCGCCCATGATCACCAACCGATCTGTCCGATCGATATCGGCGATCGGCATCAGCCCATTCGATCCGAACATCCGCCACGCGGCGAACTCCTGCGGGAACTGATCGATCGACGACGCCGAATAGAAGTTCTTCGTCCACAGCACCGCACGTAACAAGCCGCCGTAGATCACCGAAGAACTGTGCGCCGCAGGGTTTCCCAGATACATCCCGATCGCACTGCGTCCGTGCTTGGCGCGCACCGACCGCAAGCGTTGCCCTATCTCGCAGAACGCCTCGTCCCACCCGATCGGCTCAAAGGAGCTACCGACGCGCCGCACCGGCGCGCGCAACCGATCAGGATCGTGGTGCAGCCCCCCCATCGCTGTTGCCTTCGGGCAGATGTAGCCACGTGACAGCACGTCCTGCGGATTGCCCTCGATTCGCACGACGCGGTCCGTGGCCTGGTCCTGGCCAGCGTCGCTATCGACGGTCACCAGAATTCCGCAATGCGCCTCACACAACGAGCATTGCCGAGCGACGGTGGTTACGCTCATGAGCGCTCCTCACACATTGAGATCGTTTCTCCCTCAGAGTACAAGTGGCCGTTGGCAGACCCCCAAGCGTCTGGAAGGATCGCCGGAGTGAGCTCCCGATGGCTGGGTTCAGTGTTCGGCTTGAGGCCAACCGAGCGCTTCGGACCGCTCTGCCAGGCATCAGAATGTGCAGTAAGGAACACGCAGCCGTCGAACTGTTTCCGGTTAGGCGGGACGCCCTAACGGGAACAAGCGGGAACGCACGATCTCAACCCCAGATAAGTTGCTCAACACCCACGTTTTTACAAGCCACCACCGAGAACACATTTCACCGGCCAACGGCCACCACGCCACGGCGCCAGCACGGTATCCACGTGGTCCATCCAGCTGTAGTCCAGAGCGGATTGCGCGAGGGTGGCGATCCGAGGAGATGGTGGCAGCAATCGACGGGCGCAGTTGAAAGGGGGCTGAGGCCCGCTACTCCAGACTTGATCACCCAGAATTCAGTGAGCCAGCGAGAAGCCTTTCCAGGCGACCCGGCGCTCGGATGCGGATTGACCTCGACGCGGGAGCGACGGTCGAAGATCATCACAGCACGGTCGGAATTAGTGTGGGCCGGCCAGTCGTCACCGGGGTTTCCGGTGCGGCTGCACGAGCACCAGCGCTGCTGAATGTCGTCGCTGACCCGCAGTGCAGACCGTCGATCCGCCCCGGCCGTCAGAGCAGAGCCGAACCTGGTCCGATAGACGTCGAAAACCGCGAGCAGCTCTGGTCGCCACAATCGTCGAACCCGAGTCGATGGCGGCACTGTGTGGGCGAGTCGAGGTACTACCCGGCGCCGATGGGCGGGCCTTCATTGACATCGAAACGGGGACGCGCACATGGGCTCCCGAGAAAGTAGCCACGGCAGAGGCGGTTGGGCTCAGCCAAAGACGTTTTCAACGAACGCCTCGGCGCCCTGTTTCCAAGCGACGACGAAGTTGCCGACGTCGTCGCTTGGAAACAGGGCCGGGGCAAAACCAACTCCCGCTGTCATCGGTGAAACCAACTCCAATCCACAGGTCCCCGTTGCCTCACGTCAAGAGGTCCGGGAAAGTTGATTCGTTGCCTCACGAGAAATGTCCGCCTGGGCGGAGCTGACGGGGGGCTTGCGGGCGGGCTGGTTCTTGGCGGTGGCCAGGGTCAATAGCTCGTCGCAGGGGGCATGGACCTGGCGCTTCACGGCAGCGGGGTTGAACGATCCGTGTGTCTTGGTCAGGTGCTGTTTCGGCATCGCCTTGACGCCCGGGCGGGCGATGATCCGGTCATACGGGGTGGTGGCGGCGTCGTACTTCTTGGACACCTTCGCGCCGTCACGAACCTTGGAGACGAGTTTCTGCTGCGGGTAGAAGTGGTTGCCGATCAATGCCTGTCGTTCCCAAATCTTGTTGAGCAACACCCGTTCTGCCTCAGTGTCGTAACGCAGGTAACCGACCAGTTGACGCACCGTGGTCCAGTTCTTCTGCTCGACATGGGCGCCGTCGTTCTTGTTACCCGAGCGATCGGGTGAACTTCAACCCGGTGTCGCGGCAATACCGCGGCAGCTGGCCGTTGATGAACTCGCTGCCATTATCGGAGTCGATGCCCAGGATCGGGAACGGCAGGTGCTCGACGATGGCGGTCAACGCCTCAAACACCCATTTCTGCGCCTTGTTGCGCACCGCGCGGTTCTCCGTCCACCCGGTGGCGATATCGGTGACGGTCAGGGTGAAGGCGTGCTCACCGCGCAGATTGCCGCCGTCGTGGCCGACTAGGTCGATCTCCACGAAACCCGGCGCGTTCTCGTCGTGATCGGCCCACGTGCGCATCGGGATCCGGGACTTCAACAACAACCCCGGCTTGGTGTGGGAACGACCCTTGAGCGTCAACCGCGACCTGGCCGGCGCCAGACGCCGGTCAATCGTGGCCGCCGACATCGACATCAGAAGCTCGGCGGTGTCGCCGTAGATGCTCAACTCGCCGAACCGGCGCAGCACCGGAACCAGCTCGCCCAGCATCGGAGCGAGCCGCTTACCTGCCGGCGCGTTCAGCACCGCCCAGCACTTCTCCAGCGCGCCAACAACAGTCGCGCCATACTTGGGCTCCCGGGGCGGCCTGGCAGCGACAATCTTCGGACGCAGAGCGTTGCGCAACGCCCGCCGCGCGTAGTCCTGGTTGAACCCGGTCACCGCGCACACCGAATCCAAAATCACCGCATTACCGACCCTGCTCGCGTTCCGATACCGCACAGCCTGCGACCGGGTGATCGCCTTCCGATTCGCCAACGACAACTCCATCACCCCGATGAACCGGAAAACCCGAACTCACCAACCCAGGCGCGCCGAACCGATCCGGACCATTCCAGATGAGGCAACGAATCGACCACGCGGACGTTTTCGACGAGTCAACGCGATGTATCGCCCAATGCCCGAAGAGTGCCATAATGAACCCCCGATGACCTGTTGCATAGTGGGCCTGTTGATCTTTGCAGCCATCGGGCGCGTGCGCCGCTTGGCTGGTGTACGCCGCGGTGAGACAGTAAACCTGTTCGCCCCGGTTGCGCAGCGGCCTGCCCCCGGGCAGGCTCTGGCAGCCGTCGTCGAACCTGAGCCCATCGCCGAGGAAGAGCCAGCCGGTCTGCTGCGCTACTGCGCCCTCGGGATCGCCGTCAGTCTTATGATTGCCCCGATGCTGGTGTGGTGCGGCATCGTGCACAACACCGGCTCGCCTGCGCAGTGGCTGCTGCGCAGCATCTGCTACCTGGCGGCCATCGCTGCCGCGATCGCGCTGAGCCGCTCGACGCGAATCTGGCGGGCGACCGGCGGCGCTGGCACGCTGTTGATCGTCGTCGGCGCGGTGATCTTCGAGCTGGGCGTGGTCGACATGCACGTCTTCGGGCTCTTCCACATCGACCACGCAGACGTCGTGATCGACATGGCGTTCCACGGCGCCGGTCCCATGCTGGCGATCATCGGCGGGGTGCTCCTGCTCTACAGAATGGGGCGCACCGCGACCTCGCGGCGGGCGTCCAAGTCCACCGTCACCAGCGCGCGCCCCGAATCGTCTGCGGTGACGGTCGGGTCGACCCCGCCGGTCACTACATAGTCGTGCTGTGGGGCCAGCCGTTCCACACCCAATACCGTTCGGCCGCCGCCGTTTCCGGGCCGCAGCACCAGATCCAGCGCCCGCCCGTCGGTCACCGCCCGGGCCACCAGCACGTCGGGGTAGGCCGCCTGCGCGAGGATCGGACCCGTCGTCCACGCCTCGGGGACCTCACCGGCCAGCAGGTCGCGCATCGCATTTTGTCTGGTGAACCGCGCCAGCACGTGGCCGGCGTTGCCCCAACTGGAGATGCCGGTGTACGCGCGGGCCCCGTTCTGCCGCACTGTCTCATAGCGGCGGTCCAGTGAGCGCTCCAGCGCGTCGGCCATCTCGTCGTCGCCGTGTTCCTTGGCAGCGGCCATCACCGAGACGCGGTTGACCCCAGTGCCGCGCGAGTAGTTGCCGGGATCCAACGTCTCCCAGGGAGTGGCGTCGATCTCGACATCATCATCGACGGCGCGAACGAGGTTCTCCCGTAGGTTTTCCCACGTCTTGGTCGCCTGCTCGGGCATCGAGAAGTGCAGCCAGTAGGACATCACCCCGTCGTTGCCCACCGACGGCCCCATGAAGAACTTCAGTGGGCCGCGCGCGGCCATGAACCGGTTATCGGGGCGCAGGTAGCGGTGCTTGCGGAAGGCCTGTGCCATCTGGTCGATGCGGTCGGCGCTAAAGTCGGTGGCGTGCAGCCGGTCGTGCATGAGCACGGTGGCCAGCGAGAAGGCATTGCACATGGGATAGATCAGCCGCGGCTCGCACTCGTAGAGCGGGCCGTGGCGGCTGATGTCCATGTTGTGCACGATCGCCTCGCACAGCGAGGAAAACTCGTAGCGATACTCGGTGTTGGCATTCCACCGCAGACTAAGTGCGCCGCGTTCGGAGAAGCGACGGTCGTTGAGGGTTTCGAAGATACCGAGCATCACCCCGAAGAAGCCGGTGTACATCACGTTGGCGAAGACGATAGGGTCGGGATTCCAGCGCTGGTAGCCGATCAGGCACTCGTGGGCCCAGTAGCCCCACACCCGTTTGTCGCGCATCTTCTCGATCGTGTTGGCCTGCGCCTCGGTGAGGTAGCCGGCGAAAGCAGGGACGTAGGCGTACTGCGCCAGCGCCAGCGCGTAACAGGTGTAGTTCAGTTGGTAGCGCAGCGCGGACAGCAGGTACTGCTCGATGTGTGCGAAGCCATCGAAAAGGTCGATGGGCTGCAGCGCCAGATCCAGCAGATAGCGTTCGAGTTCGAGATCATCAGGAGTCAATTCACCGACCGGGCGGCCGGTGTGCTCAAGGTAGTGCTGCTTCGTATGCATTCAATGGTCCACCCTAATGCAGCTGCCCTGCTGCAAGTAGGTATCGGATGAGACTGTCACCGAATCCGATGCCGGCGATGCCAAAGTGTTGGCTGACCTGTCGCGACATGGTGTGGGTTCGTCTACGTCGCCTTCGTGATCGATGCCCACAGTCGCCGGATCAGATGCGTGACGTTCACCGACGCGCAGGTCGTTCAGCATCGCGCATAACGTGTGGTCCCGCGGTGGTCCCCAATCTGACCGCAACCCATACTAGTCATGTACGTACATTCACCGTACAATGAAGTGATCGACAGCTGCGAGCAAACATGACTGAGAGAAGTAGGAGGTGTCGCTGTGGCAGTCAAAACGAAGCGCATCGAGCTTCGTGCGGAGCAAGCGACTTTGGACCGCATCCAGCGCGCCGCCAACCTTGTCCATGAGCAGACGTCGGAGTTCGTGCGGAAAGCGGCTATGCAACGCGCCGAAGACATCCTGCGTCAGGAGCTGGTGACGGCAATGGAACCCGAACAGTTCGACAAACTTATGTCCTCGCTCGATGCTGCTGACGACGCACCGCGACTGGCGGCCGCCGCGCGCAAACCAGCGGTCTTCACAAGGCGTTGAACGATGTTGGAGTCCGCGCGACTCACTGACGCCCACAAACTGGAAGGATTCGACTGCGGTACGGAGTCGCTGGATGCCTGGCTCATCGCTCACGCCCGTCGCGCAGACAGCAGCGGAGTCGCGCACGTCTACGTGTGGACCCCGCTCGGCGAACAGAAAGTCACCGCCTATTTCGCCATCTGCCCCACCGAAGTAGTACGCAACGATGACGGTCTCTCCGGATCCATGGCCGGCGGCTATTCCCGCATACCCGGATACTTGATTGCCCGCCTAGCAATCGACACATCACTACGGGGTCAGGGATACGGCGAGCAGCTGCTTCTCGACGCATTAGGCAAAGCCGTCGCTGCATCCGAAATCGGCGGCGGCCGGCTCATCGTCGTTGATGCCATAGACGACGAGGCACAATCCTTCTACGAGCACTACCACTTTGTTCGCGTCCGCAATCGCGGGCGTCGTCTGGTCATGAAGGTGTCCACAGCGGCGAAAGCGCTCGGGGAGCGATGGCGGGAGTGACTGCGGCGGAAGTGCGCCAACAAGAACGCGGTCCGGATGGCGGTGCTACTACCCAGGTGAGGTCGACGCAGCCAGCGCTCCTCGCACGCTGGCCCAGCGAGTGAGGTAGCTCAGAGTCCCTTAGCCTTGAGCGCCTTCATCAGAGAGGGGCGCCTGCCGTAGTCTTGCCGAACCTTGGCGATTTACAACGCGAAATCTGCACTGCGGCAACCTCTTTCATACAGTTTAGCCATCTTTGCCAGCGTCGCTGCAATGCCCGGGTAGAGCCTAGTGTTGGGACGCTGCAGGTCGTTCTCGAGCTGAGGCCGGTACAGATCTGCAGCGGCTACTGGCCGAGCCTCCGCCCCCTGGGTAGCGAGTTCCTGCCATGCCCAGCCGGGACCGTAGCGGTCGGCAGCCTCCCGGGAGAGAAGTCGAGGTGGCAGGCGGTTTCAGAACATCAGCGAACACCCACATACCCCCGGTTTTCGGGTGGGTTGCTGTACCGGTTGCTGTACGTCGATCACACGTTCGGCAGTGACGGGCAGCCGAGCACCCGCGTCAGCAGCCGCCGAACTCTTTACCCCCATACGGGCGGCACCATTTTGCTGGGCACCGTACGGGGGCCGTGTGCCGGCGCTTCGCTTCCGTCCAGAGCGTTGAGCACCATGGTCGCAGCGCGGCGCGAGCCCGCAATGGCCAAGTGGTCGCTGAAGTCATGGGCGCAGGTGTCCTGCACGACGATGTTGATCACGTCTTCGCCAGACCCCCCCGGCACCTGCCCGCTGGTGTAGGGGCGGACGAATTCGTCGTAGCGAGTCGATATGTTCACATAGCGGATACCCGGAACGTACGGGCTGCCACCATCATTGAGTGTCTGAAGCAATCCCGAACCGCGGATCATCTGCGGTGCGGAAGCGAAGTGCACACGGTGGGCGATGTCCAGAGCGACATGGAACTCGACTGCTCCGGCGAGCTTGTTGGTGAACACCTCGGTGCCCTGCCACAGCGGCGCCAGCGACACGTACTTGCCGATCTTGTCTTTTCCGCCCAACACCTTGGCGTAGTAGCCGGGCACGAGAGTGCCCTGTGAGTGCCCGACCACGTCGACCTGGTGGGCGCCGGTTTCTGCTAGCACCTTGTCGACGAACTCACCGAACTCGGCTGCCGAATCCTCAATGGGCGCCATTCCACCCAATGCTGAGAGAGGCCAGGGGACGGTTTTGACCGCCCCGAATGTCAGAGTGAACGGCGAGAACCCCTCGGCCACCAAAAGCGGCACGTAGGCGCCCCAATTCGTTTGGCCGCCACCTGCGGTGCCGTGCATCAGCACGACCGGGTTGGGATGGGCTTTGGACAGCGGCCGGTCCCACTCATTGGCGCCCGGCAGGTTGCCGCCGGGGTTGAGGACTTCAGGTGGCACACCGGCGAAGAAGTCGTAGTTAATCTTGCGGCCATCGTTGGTGTGAAGCGACTCCACTTCGGCGCCGGCGGCGCGCATCGCGGCCACTGCAGGGCGTTCGATCTCACCGCCGGCCTTCACTCCAGCCGCCAGTACGCCATCCCCAAGGTGCATTCCCGTCCGGAGAGATTCGCCGGCGGCCAGCGACCCGATCCGCAATGGGAACTTCGCGGCATCCGTGAGGACTTTGGCGGCTCTGTCTACAACGGCCATAACTGCCGACGGTACCGGATGCGCAGACCGATCGACACGTCATGATCGGTAGGGCCGCTAGAGGTTTTCGCATCCTGCGGGGGCAGCGTCATCACGCGTCAGGCATCTGTCCCCTATCGCCGAACTCGTTATCCCGGTAGAACGGATCGGGAGCGGATCGGGTCCGACAACGAAGGAGGCGCTGCTATGGGGATTTCCGACGTCATCGTGATCGTCGCTGC
>DAOUYK010000220.1 GCA_030666145.1 Mycolicibacterium sp.
AGCAACACAGTGCTAGTTGCCTCCCCCGCTCGTAACCACGACAACCGGTCGTCGTCAACCGTGCCCAGCGCGAGAACGGCCGCGTGGTCGTCGGCGGCCTCGGTGTTCGGCGTCTGCGGCAACACTCCGCCTGCAAACACCCGCGACGGAATCGGCGCCACACCGTCGTCTTCTGGCACACTTCGCGCGGGCACCCCTGCAGTGGACGCATATCGTCCAGTCCACCTTGCCAATTCGGCAAGGTACTCTTTGTCCGTCGCATGCCGAAACGCCGCCTCAGCGACCAGTCGTCTAAAATCGGCGAGGTCATCGACCCGGCGCAGGGCCACCCCGGCGCGCGCCGCCCGCGCCCCCATCAGCGCAATGTCGCCACGTGGGACAGGCCACGAACTGTAGTGGCGACGGTCAGTGCGACGGCGTGGAATCGCGGCGGCCATCACAACGTCGAGATCCGCTGCGGGGCAACGGTGCAGTTCGAGGACGGCGAGGTGGTTCGGCTCGGCTGGGTTGGGAAAACGATGCACCTTCGACTGCCAGCCGAGCGCAGCCAATGCCAACACACAGTGATTCAACGCCGCTCCGCAGCTCAACGTTAGATCGCGAGCATCAGGGTCGGTTTGTGGGAGGAGCAGATCAGGATTAGCGTAGAGGTGCACGCTCTGATCACCCACCCGCCACTGCCACGGCTGAGAGTTGTGCACCGACGGCGCGCGGCCCGCAAGCGCGAGCGCAGACGACACGGTCTCGAGATCGGGGAAGTCACTGTTCATCTCGGCACCCTTCACGGACTCATCTTCTGCCATCCAGGCTGCGCCCCGCGGTGGGCTATTGCAGAGGGCATAAAGACCCCTTTTGGTCACTTCCTCGGCAGCTCCGCAGATGTGAGCCACACGGCCGTGTCGGTAGGCAGCGCTCCATCGAGACCCGGTACCGATGACAACACCACCGACGCCGCCTCCGGCAACGTCACGGTGGTTTCACCGGTGTTCACCCAGCACTGTGCCTCCCCACGCTGGAACGCAGCCACATCGGAAGTGACCGTCAGCCATGTGAGGTCTCCCGCATCACACCACAGCCTGGGCCGCAGGCGCAGTGCAGCGCGGTACAGGTTCAGTGTCGAGTTGGGGTCACGATCCTGGGCCTCGACACTGCGCTCAGCCCAGTGCATCGGCTGGGGCAACCACGTGACGGCTGCCTCTTCAGGGGCGAAACCGTACGGCGCACATGTCGCGGTCCACGGCAACGGAACACGGCATCCGTCGCGGCCGACATCGGTGAAGCCGGACTGAGCCCACATCGGATCCTGACGCACCCCGTCGGGCAAGTCCTCGACCTCCTCCAGCGCCAATTCTTCGCCCTGATACACATAGGCACTACCAGGCAATGCCAACTGCACGAGCGCGGCCGCACGCGCACGTCGACGCCCCAGGACGTAGTCGGGGTCTTCATCGGCCCAGCGCCCACGTTCCCAGCCCGTTTCGATCAGGTGCGCCGGCTGCGATCGGGCGAACCGCGTCACTGTGCGGGTCACGTCGTGGTTGGACAGCACCCAGGTTGGCGGTGCGCCGACAGAGGCTGCCGCACCGATGGCGTCGTCGATCACTGTCCGGAGGGCCTCGGCGCGCCAAGGTGCGCGCAGAAAGTCGAATTGAAACGCCGTGTGCAGCTCATCAGGCCGCAGATAGCGGGCCAGACGCTCGCTGCTTGGCACCCACGCTTCTGCGATGAAGACCCGGCCGGGTGAATAGCGGTCAGCCACCGACCGCCAGCCCCGGTACACCTCATGCACACCGTCTTGGTCCCAAGCGGGGTGTCCACCGCGGTTCTCGACCAGCGTCTGCTTCACATCGGCCCACTCGGCCGTGTCAGGCAACCCAGCTTCCTTGACCAGGCCGTGCGCCACGTCGATGCGGAAACCGTCGATGCCACGGTCGAACCAGAACGCCAGGATGTCCTCGAATTCGGCGCGCACCTCGTTGTTCTCCCAGTCGAGGTCGGGCTGACCGGGCGCGAACAGATGCAAATACCAGTCACCGTCCGCCACCTGGGTCCATGCCGAACCGCCGAACACGCTCTGCCAGTTGTTAGGAGGCAGTTCACCGTCGACGCCCCGCCCCGGCCGAAAGTGGTAACGCTGCCGCGCGCCCGCCTCATCGGCGAGCGCAGCGCGGAACCACACATGCTCATCGGAGGTGTGGTTGGGCACAATGTCGAGCAGCACCCGGATACCAAGCGCATGCGCCTCGGAGATCAGGGCCTGCGCTTCGTCCAGCGTGCCGTATGAGGGCTCGATATCGCGGTAGTCGGCAACGTCATAGCCCGCGTCAGCCATTGGCGAGGGGTACCACGGATTGATCCAGATGGCGTCAATTCCCAGCTGCGCCAAGTATGGCAGTCGGGTACGTATCCCCTGGATGTCGCCGACACCGTCGCCGTTTCCGTCGGCGAAGCTGCGGATATAGACCTGGTAAACCACGGCGGTCTGCCACCACAACGGCATTGCAGGCGTCACGGAACTCCTCAATAAACGCGAAAATGTTGTCGTCACCAGCGACGGTGCTCTACCGGCCGATATCAATATAATCAGGATTCACGAAAGTATTTACGATGCACTAGCCACTGGTGCTGTGTGTGCTGCCGACTCCCTGGCCCACCATCAGTTCTTCGAAGCACTTCCCTTGCGGCGCAAGGTAGACGCCACTGACCTCAATCAGAGCCCAAGGGGTCGCGACGAAGCCTGCATCCGTGAATTTCACCGTCAAATTACGGCGCCTGGAATATCCGACCCGACCGTGGTGACCGTCAAATTGGGTATCGACGGCGGCGCCACGGACATGGAGACCTGCTCAGCCCTCCGCGACTCCACCTCCCGGCCACGCTGACAGGACACCACCATCGATGTGCACTGTGACACACTCTTCGACGTACCGAATGTGCTTCCTGGGGCCCTCATCCGGACTCGGGCATCGTTACAGGCTTTCTTGAACGAGGACGTGATGAAACGAATTCAGTTCGCCCGCGGGCGACGCCGCCGAGCAATCGCGCTGGCCAGCGCGCCTTTGGTCGCGGCAACGCTGTTGTCCGGTTGCGGAAGCGTCAGTGGTCCCACGACCCTAACCTGGTACGTCTTCCCCGACAACGGCGGCGCGGTCGCCAGAGCGCAGCAATGCGCGGACGCCTCTGGAGGCGCCTATCGGGTCCGCACCGAATTGCTGCCGTCCGGCGCCACTGCCCAGCGGGAACAGATGGTGCGCCGGCTGGCGGCACATGACTCGTCGATCGACATCGTCAGCGTCGATGTTGTCTTCACCGCCGAGTTCGCCAACGCAGGATTCCTGAGGCCGTTCACTAGCGCGGAAGCCGCTCGGTTGACCGCGGACATGTTGCCCGCCCCGGTAGCGACCGGAATGTGGGGCGACAAGCTCTATGCCGCTCCGTTCAAGTCCAACGCTCAGCTGCTGTGGTACCGGAAATCCGTGGCCACCGCGGCAGGCGTGGATCCGACGAGCCCGACGTTTACGTGGGACGAGATGCTGAAAGCCGCTGTGGAGCAGAACAAGAACGTCGCTGAGCAGGGCGCCCGCTACGAGGGTTACATGGTGTGGATCAACGCATTGGTGCTCTCCGCCGGCGGTGAAATCCTGCAGAACGCCACCGCCGGCCGTAACGCCACCCCTGCAGTCAACAGCCCGGCCGGGAAGAAGGCCGCCGAGATCGTCGGCAATCTGGCCCGTTCACGCGCCGCCCCAGTGGACCTGTCCAACGCAAAGGAGGAGCAGGCGCGTACGAACTTCCAATCGGGTCAGGGCGGGTTTATGCTGAATTGGCCGTACGTGCTGGCCGCCGCCCGCGGGGCGGCAGAAGATGGCTCCCTGGATCAGGCCGTCGTCGACGACATCGGCTGGGCCCGGTATCCGCGGGTATTCGCCGACCGGCCGAGCGCGCCGCCGCTGGGGGGTGCCAACTTGGGTGTCGGGGCCTACTCGCAGCACCCTGACGAGGCGGTCGCGCTCATCGAGTGTGTCAACGCCGAACCCAAGGCCACGCAGTACATGCTCGACGAGGGTGAACCCTCCCCGTATGCGGCGTCCTACGACAACCCGGAGATCCGCTCGGAGTACGCCAACGCCGACTTGATACGCGAATCCATAGCCGAAGCCGGCCCTCGCCCACTGACTCCGTTCTACGTCGACGTCGCCGGCTCGATCATTCAGACCTGGCACCCGCCGGACTCGGTGACTCAGCAAACCCCCGAGGAGACCGACCAATTCATCGCTGACGTGCTGGCGGGAAGGCGGCTGCTGTGACGACGGTCCAAAGTGCACCCATCCAGAAGGAACCTGGCAAACCGGCTGCCAGTGAGCGGGTCCGCGGCGAGCGACGACTCGGCTTGTACCTAACGCTGCCCTCGTATGTCGTGATGTTGCTCGTCACCGCCTACCCGCTGGGTTACGCATTGGTGTTGTCGCTGCACAACTTCCGGCTCACCGACCCCGAGGGCCGTAGCTTCGTAGGGCTGAGCAACTACGTGGTCATCCTGTCCGACCCGGTGTGGTGGAACGACTTCGTCACCACGCTGGCGATCACAGTGGTCACGGTGGCTGCCGAGCTGGTGCTCGGGCTCTGGTTCGCGTTCGTGATGCTGCGGATCATCCGAGGCCGTGGCCCTCTGCGGACGGCGATTCTGATTCCGTATGGCATCGTCACCGTGGTCTCGGCGTTCGTCTGGCGCTACGCGTTCGCCGTCGACTCCGGCTTTGTCAACCAATGGCTCAACATCTCCGGCTTCGACTGGTTCGGCGACCGCTGGTCGGCGATCTTCGTCATCTGCCTGTCCGAGATCTGGAAGACCACGCCGTTCATCTCGCTGCTGCTGCTGGCAGGTTTGGTGCAGGTGCCCGAGGACATTCAGGAGGCCGCGAAGGTCGACGGCGCCACCGCCTGGCAGCGACTCTGGAAGGTGATCCTGCCCAACATGAAAGCCGCCATCATGGTGGCACTGCTATTCCGCACGCTGGATGCCTGGCGCATATTCGACAACCCCTATGTGATGACCAACGGCGCCAACAACACCGAGACAATCTCTTTCTTGGCCTACCGCCAGAACGTGACTCTGGTCAATCTCGGTATGGGATCGGCGGTCTCGGTGCTGTTATTCCTCACCGTCGTCGTCATCGCGTGGATCTTTATCAAGGTCTTCAAAACCGACCTCTCGGAAGTCAGGGGTGACCAGTGACCAGCGCTAAGTCCGGGAAATGGTGGACGATCGGCGGAATCGTCATCGTCCTGTACAGCTTCTTCCCACTGCTGTGGATGACTAGCCTGGCCTTCAAGCCGCCGTCGGACATCGTCTCGGGCAGTCCCCAGTTCCTGCCCACGACGTTCACGCTGGAAAATTTCGCCGAGATCTTCAGTCAGACGTTGTTCACCCGGGCACTGATCAACTCGATCGGGATCGCGATAGTGGCTACCACAGTTTCGGTGATAATCGCGATGTTCGCCGCCTATACCATTGCGCGGCTGGAGTTTCGGGGCAAGACGGTACTGCTGTCGCTGGCGTTGGGCATCGCGATGTTTCCGCAGGCGGCGCTGGTGGGCCCGTTGTTCGACATGTGGCGGGGACTGGGGATATACGACACGTGGGTCGGCC
>DAOUYK010000274.1 GCA_030666145.1 Mycolicibacterium sp.
GAGTGAGGATCAGCGCGCTGACGGGTACGCCGGCTGGCAGAAGGCCGTGCAGCGCACGCTGGACTGGGTAGAGGTCGACTAGCTCGTACTTTTTGGAGGTTTCTCGGGATACGCGAGGAGCCGAACTCGCTGTCAGTCCTCGCCAAGGATCTGGTAGATCTCGCGGCGGGCGTGGTTGAGGATGTCTTGGATGCGCTGTTGCTGCTCGCTGGTTGCCGCATGGACCGCCTGGGCGACCGCAGCCGTCAGCTGTTCAACGCCGGTGCGCAGGCCCATCGCGCTGGGATCGGCGCCTTGGGCGATCTCGTCCCACGGCGCGGTCTCGATTTTCTCAGCGGCGGCACGGCCGTCCTCGGTCAGTTCGAAGCGCTTCTTGCTGCCCTTGGACTCGGTCGCGACCAACAGGCCCTCGTCGACGAGCAGCTGCAGGCTGGGGTACACCGAACCCGGGCTCGGCTTCCACAGTTGCTGACTGCGTTCGTTGATCTCCTGGATCATCTCGTAGCCGTGCATTGGCCCGTCGGTGAGAAGTTTGAGGATTGCGGCTCGGACGTCACCGCGCCTGCTGCGTCCACCGCCTCGGGGTCCGCGACGGCCGCCACTGCGCGGTCCACCGCGCCGGCCGCTACGACCACCTGGGCCTAAGTCGAACCCGGGGCCGAAACCGCCAACGCGCCCGAAACCATCGATTCTGGGCTCAAAACGGGCGTCGCCGCGGTGCTCGCGGACCTGATCGCGGTGCTGGTGACGCTGCTGTTTGCGCCGAGCATGCGGCATATGGTGCTCGGCGCCAAATCCGAAGCCATGACCACGGCCCTCAAAAGGGCGGTCTGGCTGGGTGAATGGGTTGCTCATGTTGGTGTCCTTCGTCTGGCGGGGAAGCGCCATCTTGCGCAACCGATGCGTGGACGATATATCGGAACCTATCGCGATGCAACGGCTGGCTAACGCTCGCTTCGGTTGCGGGCATCGATCGACGTCACCAACCAACGCGCCCACTGCTCCTCCATGGCGGCGTCGCGGAGGCCGAACTCGAGTGCCGCGCGGCCGTAGAAGTCGGTGTCGGTCTCTCCCCAGTCGATCGAATCACGGAGTTGCTCAAGTCGTTTGAGCTCTGACGCCGCGAATGCGGCGAAGGCCGAGGCATATCTGCGAGCGTCGTCGGCGGGTAGTTCGCCGAGAAGGAAGATGCGTAGCACGTCGGGCCGGCGCATCGGCGGATCGTCCTGGGCATCACCGATCCATCGGATGAGCTCGGCGCGGCCGGAATTGGTGACGCGGTACTCCTTGCGCCCACGTGGGCCGATATCGGCCACCTCGATGAGACCTGCGTCGGCGAGCTTGTTCAGCTCCCCGTAGAGCTGGCTCTGGGTGGCCGGCCACACGTTAGCCATCGACTTCTCGAACCGCCTGAGCAGGTCATAACCACTGCCGGGGCTCTGGGCAAGCAGGCCAAGGGTGGCAAATCGAAGACTCATGGCCGAATAGTACGACCCCGATATTCCAGGAATGGAGTATCGCCGCGGTGCTTGCGCTCCTGGACGCGCGAAAACCGCGCAATATCCAACCATCCATTATTGACATGTCATTAATGAAGTGTCAGTGTGTGAACCACCCGATAGGAGGTCCCCCAGATGACCGATACCGCTGCAGACCAAACCGACACCTCGACGCTGTTGGGCTCCGGAGACTTCTTCCGGTTGGGAAACTACGCGCCCGTCGCTGAGGAGTTGACCGCCTTCGACCTGCCGGTACAAGGTGCGATCCCCGCCGAGTTGAACGGTTGGTACCTGCGCAACGGGCCCAACCCGCGCAAGCCGGCAGGCCATTGGTTCACCGGGGACGGCATGATCCACGGCGTTCGCATTGAGGCCGGACGGGCCGCCTGGTACCGCAACCGATGGGTACGCACCGATAGCTTCAAGGAGGAATTTCCGCTCTACAACGCTGACGGCACCCGTAATCTGCGGGCCAGCGTGGCCAACACCCACATCGTCAACCACGCGGGAAAGACACTCGCGCTTGTCGAGTCGTCGCTGCCGTACGAGATCACCAACGACCTCGAGACGGTCGGCGCCTACGATTTCTGCGGCAAGCTGGACAATGCGATGACCGCCCATCCGAAAATCTGCCCGACTACCGGAGAGATGCATTTCTTCGGATACGGCAACATCTTCGCTCCGCACGTCAGCTACCACCGCGCCGACGCCGACGGCCAGCTGGTAGTCAGCCGGCCTTTGGAGGTGAAGGCCCTGACAATGATGCACGATTTCGCATTGACGGCGAACTACGTCGTGTTCATGGACCTGCCCATCGTGTTCAATCTCGACGTCGCGATGAGCGGCTCCGGTGATATGCCCTACCGCTGGGATGACTCCTACGGCGCCCGGTTGGGTGTGCTGCGTCGCGACGATCCCCACGGAGAGGTGCGGTGGTTCGAGATCGACCCGTGTTACGTATTCCACGTCGCCAACGCCTACGATATGGGCGCGACACCAGACACCTCCACCATTGTTATCCAGGCAGTTCGGTATCCCGAATTGTGGAGGGGTAAATCCGGATTCGATGCCGAGGGGATGCTGTGGACGTGGACGGTGGACCTGCAGCAAGGCACCGTCACCGAGAGTCAGCTCGACGACCGTGTGGTCGAATTCCCCCGGATCGATGACCGGCTCGCGTCGCTACAGGCCCGCTACGCGGTGTCCGTCGGCGACGACGCTTTGGTTCGCCACGACCTTGCCACCGGTGAGGCCATCGAGCACCGGTTCGGTACGCCCGATGCTCCGGGGGCCCCCGGCGAGGCGGTGTTCGTGCCGTCGACGTCCGGCCCCGCCGACGAGAGCAGCGGTTGGTACCTCGGCTACGTCTACGATCCGGCCCGCGACGGCAGCGACTTGGTGGTCATCGACGCGTCTGATTTTGCGGGGCCACCGGTGGCCAGAATCGCGCTGCCGCAGCGCGTTCCGTACGGATTCCACGGGAACTGGATCGCCGGTTTAGTCCGCCGCGGTAGCGTGTCGATCACGACGGCGGGATGAACCCGCCGGGTGGATCCTGCGACAGAGTTAGCGGCGGTGAATGTGGCCGCGGCGGAGTTGGCGGCGGCGGTTGTGGCAGCGACGGGTAGGTGAGTTGAGGCCCAGCCGGTCCGGGCGGGAGCCAGCCGGGTGACGGGGTGGCCACCTGCAGCCGAGCCAGCTCCCTGCGGTGCCGCTCCGCGAGGACGGCGGCGAGTATCAGCGGCGCCGGCGTGCCCGGAGGCGGCGGCGGTGAGATGCGGGAGACCACCTCAGAGGTAATCCGATGTGACATTTGAGCACGCACTTCGGGATTCAATTGCCCTGCACGGGAAAGGAACTGACGAGCGATCTCAGCCTGTTCGGCGCCGAGCCCCGACAGTTGAAGCGAGGATGCCCACCATGCAAGCTGCGGAGGCATAGGCGCTGGGGGCGGAAGCCTCGGTGCGCGTTCGGTGATGACCAAGGTGCCAGCGAAGACGTCGCCGATACGCTTGCCTTTCGGAGAGATCAGGCTACAGATCACCGCCGGACCTCCGGTGAACATCCAAATTTCGATAACTCCGGACAGGGCACGAAAGAGTGCCTGACGGAAGCGTTCAGGGCCGCCGTCGTCGGACACCACGCGCAAGCCCATCGCCAACTTGCCCAACGACCGGCCGCGGGTGGCCATCTCGAAAATGAGTGGATATCCCACCAGGGCAAGGACTGTGAAGATGATCAGCACCGCACCAGAGAACGCCGAATTGAGCTGCGACAGCGTCGACGCCCACAGCACGAGGCCGATGAAGTAGCAGATCAAAACCACGGTGATGTCGATCAGCGTGGCCAACGCCCGTACGGGAACCTGGGCAACCTGGACGTCCAGGATCACCGCATCCCCGGTCACGACGGGCTCGTGCATGCCGACCATGTCCGCAACGCTACTAGGATCGGCCAGGTGGATGTCGATGCGTTCGTCGTGACGAATCGCGCGACGTGGGACCGACTGGAGCGGCTGGTCAAGAAACGGCG
>DAOUYK010000270.1 GCA_030666145.1 Mycolicibacterium sp.
CGCCGTTGTGCGGGAGGTTATCCTGCGGTTGTTCAACGACCTGCTTGACACCGCCCCGACGCTAGGTGCGGGCCTGGACTGGAAGAGCAGCTTGCAGGAGTTGACTACTTCGCGGGGTCTGGGGGCACCGACCTACATCGTGACGTCCACCGGGCCAGACCACGACAAAGAATTTACCGCGATGGTGATGGTCGCTGCGACCGAGCAGGGAAAAGGGTTCGGCCGCAACAAGAAAGAGGCTGAACTCAAGGCTGCCGCGGCGGCTTGGAACACTCTCAACGATGCCTGAACTTCCCGAGGTCGAGGTCGTCCGCCGCGGGTTACAGGAACACATAACTGACAAGACCGTCACCGCCGTCCGTGTGCACCATCCCCGTGCCGTGCGCCGCCATGAGCTCGGCAGCGCCGACCTGACCGCCCGCCTGGTCGGCGCCACCATCACCGGAACCGGCCGCCGGGGAAAATACCTGTGGTTGACCCTCGGGGACGAGACCGCGCTCGTTATGCACCTGGGCATGAGCGGGCAGATGCTCCTGGGCGCAGTCCCCGACGAGAAGCACCTGCGCATCGCGGTCTTGCTCGACGACGGCACCACCTTGAGCTTCGTCGACCAGCGTACGTTCGGCGGATGGCTGCTTGCCGATGTCGTCACAGTCGAGGGAACCGATGTACCGATGCCAGTCGCCCACATCGCACGCGATCCGCTGGACCCGCAGTTCGACCGCGATGCCGTTGTTACGGTGCTGCGGCACAAGCATTCTGAGATCAAGCGTCAGCTGCTGGATCAGCGGGTCGTCTCGGGGATCGGCAACATCTACGCTGACGAGGCGCTATGGCGGGCCAAAGTCAACGGTGCCCGGCTGGCCTCAGGCCTGCCCGCTCGGAAGCTGGCCAAGCTACTCGACGGGGCAGCCGAGGTGATGACCGACGCGCTCGGCCAGGGTGGCACATCGTTCGACTCGCTCTATATCAACGTCAACGGGGAGTCCGGCTACTTCGATCGGTCGCTGGACGCGTACGGCCGCGACGGGCAGCCATGCCGGCGCTGCGGTGCGGTGATGCGGCGGGAGAAGTTCATGAACCGCTCATCCTGCTATTGCCCGCGCTGCCAGCCGCGGCCGCGGACACATGCGAACTGAGATTCCCGGTTGTGAATCGCAAGGTTGTAGAAATGACCCATGACTGATCTATGGGTGCAACGCACGGGCGTGCGTAGGTATACCGGACGCAGCACACAGGGAGCCGAGGTTTTCATCGGATCCGAGGACGTCGAGGGTGTATTCACCCCCGGGGAGTTGCTGAAGATTGCGCTGGCTGCGTGCGGCGGGCTGAGTACTGATCAGCCGTTGCGGCGCCGGCTAGGCGATGACTACGAGGCCACGATCAGGGTGACCGGGCCCGCCGACCGCGACCGGGAGTGCTATCCGCTGCTGGCCGAGTCGCTCGAGGTTGACCTGTCGGGATTGTCCTCCGACGAGCTCGCACGCCTGTTGACCGTCGTCGAACGTGCGATCGACCAGGTGTGCACAGTGGGGCGGACATTAAAAGCTGGGACCGAAGTGACATTTGAGGTGAACGATGTTGGTAGGGGATGACGTCCGCCTGTCGGCCTGGGTGCACGGCCACGTCCAGGGTGTGGGTTTCCGCTGGTGGGTGCGCTCGCGGGCGCTCGAACTGGGGCTGAGCGGGTTCGCGTCGAACCGTCCGGACGGGCGCGTCCACGTCGTCGCCCAAGGCCCCCGTGATGCCTGTAAACAGCTCCTTGACCTGCTAAACAGCCCGAACTCGCCGGGAGGCGTCGATAAGGTGATTTCCGACTGGTCCGAACCGGTCGAATCGTTCACGGGCTTCAGCGAGCGCTGACTCGCCCGGCGGTAGGCTAACGGGTCATGCATCTGAAGAGTCTGACGCTGAAGGGCTTCAAGTCCTTCGCTTCGCCGACGACTCTGCGCTTTGAACCCGGCATCACCTGTGTCGTCGGCCCCAACGGCTCGGGCAAATCCAACGTGGTCGACGCACTCAGTTGGGTCATGGGGGAGCAGGGCGCCAAGACGTTACGCGGCGGCAAGATGGAAGACGTCATCTTCGCCGGGACGTCGTCGCGTGCTCCGCTCGGGCGCGCCGAGGTCACACTGACGATCGACAACTCCGACAATGCGCTCCCCATCGAGTACTCCGAGGTGTCGATCACGAGACGGATGTTTCGCGACGGCGCCGGCGAGTACGAGATCAACGGCAGCAGTTGCCGTTTGATGGACGTGCAGGAGCTGCTCAGCGACTCCGGTATCGGGCGTGAGATGCACGTCATCGTTGGGCAGGGCAAGCTGGCGCAGATCCTCGAATCGCGCCCGGAAGACCGGCGCGCGTTCGTGGAGGAGGCCGCGGGCGTCCTCAAACACCGAAAGCGCAAGGAAAAGGCGGTGCGCAAGCTCGACTCGATGTCGGCGAACCTGGCCCGGTTGACCGATCTGACAACCGAACTGCGTCGCCAGCTCAAGCCACTCGGCAGGCAGGCCGAGATGGCGCGCCGCGCCCAGACGATTCAGGCCGACCTTCGCGACGCGCGGCTACGGCTTGCCGCCGATGACCTGGTGGTGCGCAAGGCCGAGCTCGATGACACCAGCCAGGCCGAGACGACGCTGCGGCGCGAGCACGACGACCTCACCGAACGGCTGGAAGTCAGAACGGCAGAGCTCAACTCCCACGAATCCGCCGTCGAGAGTCTCAGCGAGCGAGCCGATTCCGCGCAACATCGGTGGTTTCGGCTCTCGGCTCTGGCCGAGCGGGTCGGCGCTACAGTCCGGATTGCCGGCGAGCGTGCCCAGTACCTTGACGGAGAACCGGACACGGCCAGCGGCCCCGACCCCGACGAGCTCGACGCGCAGGCCGAGGAGATCGCCGAGCATGAAAGGCAGCTACTCGGTGAACTGGCCGAAGCCCGGACCCGTCTGGATATCAGTCGGGCCGAGCTGGCCAAGCGTGAGCAGGTCGCGGCCGAAGCAGAGCGAGCCCACCTGGCAGCCGCGCGCGCCGAGGCCGACCGCAGGGAGGGTCTGGCAAGGCTGGCGGGCCAGGTGGACACCATGCGTACCCGCGTCGAGTCAATCGACGGGGACGTAGCACGGCTGACTACGGGCATCGACGATGCCGCCGCCCGCGCCCAGCAGACCCAGGCGGATTTCGAAACGGTGCAGAGCCGTGTCGGCGAGCTCGACGCCGGCGAGGTCGGACTTGATGAGCACCATGACCGAACGGTCTCTGCGTTGCGGCTTGCCGACGAACGCGTTGCGGAGTTACAAGCAGGTGAGCGGGCTGCCGAACGCCAGGTCGCATCACTTCAGGCGCGTATCGAAGCGCTATCCGTAGGTTTGGATCGCAAGGATGGTGCTGCGTGGCTTCAAGAAAATCGCAGTGGTGCAGGCCTTTTCGGATCAATCGCACGCCTGGTTAAAGTTCGTTCCGGCTACGAGACGGCGGTCGCCGCCGTGCTGGGTGCCGCTGCCGAAGCGGTCGCAGCGGAGAACTTCGACGCCGCCCGTGATGCGGTGGCCGCGCTGAAGGAGTCCGACGGTGGACGTGCTGCCATCGTGCTGGGAGACTGGCCCGCGCGGGTAGCGCCGGTACCGGGTGATCTGCCACCGGGTGCTGTGTGGGCGGTGGACGTGGTCCACGTCGCGCCGCGGGTACATGCCGCGGTGACCGCGATGCTTACCGGGGTCGCGATGGTCGATAATATCGTGGCCGCGTTGGAACTCGTTGCGGCGCAACCCCAACTGCGCGCCGTCACCCCCGACGGCGACCTCGTCGGTGCCGGCTGGGTCAGTGGTGGATCAGATCGCAGGCCTAGCACCCTGGAGATCAACTCTGAAGTCGACAAGGCGCGGGCAGCGCTGGCCGATGCCGAGCGGCAGGCCGGCGAGCTGTCGGCAGCCCTCTCCGGTGGGCTTGCTGAGCAGTCGGCCCGCCAGGACGCCGCCGAACAGGCGCTGGCCGCTCTCAACGAATCCGATGCCGCGATCTCAGCGATCTACGAGAAACTGGGTCGACTGGGCCAGGAGGCGCGCGCTGCCGACGACGAGTGGCAGCGACTGATCCAGCAGCGTGAGGAGTTGGAGGCCGG
>DAOUYK010000103.1 GCA_030666145.1 Mycolicibacterium sp.
CAAACGTGCAGTAATGGCATGTGTCGCGACACAGGTGGGTGACAGGAATGAACACCTTTCGCGAGTAGCTGATCGGTAGCCGGCCCGCCGGCCCCCGGCGTCCCGCAGCCTGCAGTCCAGCGTCACGCACCTGCGCGGCGCTGGTGCACAGGTCCGCTAGGGCGTCCCCGCGCGCCGTCAGAGCGATCGCCGCTTCGTCGATGTTGAGTGTCCGGCCGTCACGGGCCCGGCGCACAACCCGCCTCAGGGCGGCCGGAGTAGGTGCCGCCGGCCTCGGCGGAACGACCGGACTGGGCAGATCGGCGCCACGCTGGGTGTTCAGAGCCACTTCCCCGTAACTCCGGCGTTGTCGCGGATCATCCGCACGTCTGGCCATCTGAAACCATTGCGCCTGGCATACAGGTCACAGTAGTCATCCGACGCTGAGGACGGAGTCCGCCCCATCGATCACGTGCGGTGCACGCTCAGGCAGCCATGGCCCATCTAGGGCGCAGACGCCCCCGGGTCCGCCGACATCGGATGACGCATAATCACCCAGGCAGGCGGTAGCGCACCTAGCGCAATGAGAATTATCGGTCCTACCTCCATGATCCCGGCCCCGCCGAACATGATGTCCTCGCCGGGGCCGCCGAACGTGAACACCACAACGGTGAGCAGCCAAGTCCACAGAGGCAGCGCCGCAAGGCGGGGGCTTGCCGTCCATTGCAGCGCCACCCAGACCAACAGTGCGTTCACCGCGCCACTGAGTAGTGCGCTGACCGGGAAGGGCACTGAACCAACCCGCAGCGGCAAGAAGAAGACAGCCACCAGGGCCGAGAGCACGCCATCGGCGCCGAGCAGCGCCAACAGCAAGAAACGGAGCCGGTCTGAAACCGGCGCGGACGCCCCTGTCAGGTTCCCCTCCGTGCGCAGTCGGTTCGGGCAGCTTACCCGGTGGCCGCATCATCACCCCAAGTTCAGTCCGGCCATTAGGTCGGTCTCCCAGCCGCGGCTATCACGGGTTCCGGCGGTGCCCGCGGCCAAGACGAAGTACTCGCATCCGTCGATCGGCAGGGCGAGGCCATTCGACAGCGCGAACACTCGCCCGTCCGGGGACACGCTGACCTGCGTCTGGTGCGCGCGTAGCGCCGCCACCTTCGCGGGCAGGCGCTCGGGGACATCCATCGCCGCATCGATTTCGTCGTCGGCGAAGCTGAAAAACGCTGAGTCCACCTGTTCACCGGTCAACCGTGTCCACCGCTCGGGCACATCGGTCATCGCCGCCATCCCGGCAATGATTGCCGATGCCGAAATCACCGACCAGTACAGCTTGGGCACGGGCCAGTCGGAAGCCTCGACGGCCGCCGCAGTTACGCGGTGGGCGAGCACGTGATCGGGGTGTCCGTAGCCGCCGTTCGGGTCGTACGTGACGACGATGTGGGGGCGAAGCTCAGCGATCACCGTGGCCAGCGCGTCCGCCTGCTCGGCGAAGTTACCGTCGACGAAGCGCCGCTGCTGGTATCGCGGCTGCGTTCCCGTCATCCCAGAGTCGCGCCAGCGGCCGGGGCCGCCGAGAAAACGGGAACAGTCCACGCCGAGAGCGCCCAACGCCGCTGTCAGCTCGCCGATACGGTAACCGCCAAGCTGGTCGGCACGGTCGGCGGCGAGCTGAGCCCACTGCTCACCGATGACCTCCCCCTCCTCGCCAAGCGTGCACGTGACGACCTGCACCTGTGCGCCGAGCGCCGCGTAGTGAGCGATCGTCGCCCCGGTGGTGAGGGTCTCGTCGTCAGGATGGGCATGAACGAAAAGTAGCCGCGGGGTCTCCATTCCCACTAGCTTGCCTGTTGATCGCCACCACGCGTGCAGCGGTGCTGGCATACACCCGCCTCGTGGTGCTTGCGCGACAGCGCCACCTGATCACCGGGGCAGCTTGACCCACTTGCCGGCATCACCGACGATTCCGACCGGGACCGCACCCTTCAGGCTCACGTTCTGCACGCTCGGCGCCGCTGCCACGATCGTGGTGTCCTGCAGGATCGGCAAGACCGTCCACATGTTCCACAGGCTGGGCTCGACCTCGTCGATCACCTCACTGATGTCTGCGGTGCCGCGCAGCGCGGCGTTGATCCTGGGCTGGATGCTGTAGTTGCAGATCCCAGTGATATTGGACGGCACTTGGACAAGCTGACTTGTGTCCGGCGGTAGGGGCGGGCGGACAGTGGCGGTGGTCGTGATGCCAGACGGCTGACGCTGCGGCGACGCGGTGGGCGTGGCCGAGGCACTGGACGACGCCGACGAACTGGGCGGCGCCGACGGCCGCGCCGGGGTGGTCGCGACCGTCGTTGTCTGCAGCGCGGGGCAGCCGAAACGAGACGCCAGGGCCGTCGCCAGATCACCGCCGGCATGACGCCAGCCAACGACCGCGTCAACCCGGTTGTCAGTCAGCGCCTCACTGTAGAGAATTACTGGATCCATGGCGGACACCGATGCCGCGATCCCGACGCTGCGCAACTGGTCCGCCGCGGTGTTGGCGACCGCGACCGACGTCGGATCGTTGGCAGCAACGCCGAGCACCAAACTCAGCGGATCGCCGTCCTTCATCAGGTGCCCCCTGTTGCTCTCCGGCTGGCTGGGAGCAGGTGGCTCCCGGGTCGGCAGCGGTTCGAACTGGTATCCGGCTTCGGCCAGCAGCGCCATGGCCTGCTCCCCGGTCATCGCCGGCGGAGCGGTCGGGACGTAGCCGGGATCCGACGGTGTGCGCACCTGCGCCTGCGCCAGCGTTACGGCGTTGTCGCCGCCGGCCCCGACGGCGGCCAGCAGGTTCACATCGAGCAGACCCAGAATGGCCTGCCGCACCTGCGCATCTTCGATCGCCGGCTGCTTTGCGCGCAGCGTCAGTTGCAGGACGCGCGGGGTGACGATCCGCGATGTCCGCACATCGGGGATCGCGGACAGCTGCGCGAAGGCCACCGCCCCGCCGTGCACCTGGGCGACCTGGGTGTGACCGTTGCGGATCGAGTCGGCCAGCATGGCGCGAGAGCCGCCACGACGGAACAGGATCAAGTCGGGCGTCGCGGGTACGCCCCAGTATCTGTCGTTGCGGGCCAACAGGATCTCGTCGCGTTGCGGATCGATGTTCTCCACCCGGAACTGTCCACCGGTAACCGGCAATGCGCGAGCCAACCCCGCGACGAATCCGCCCGGCACATCCTTAACGATGTGAGCCGGAAGGATGTTGTTGAATAGCTCACGCCACGCCGGATATGGCTGGGAAAAGGTCACGACCGCCGTCTTTCCGCCTTCGACGGACTGCACGCCGGTGATCAGGTCATAGCCGGCCGGGTCCACGGTGCCTGGCTCGCCGACCATCTGGCGCCACAAGTACCAGTAGTCATCAGCAGCGATCGGCGCGTTGTCCGTCCACTGGGCTTCGGGGCGGATCTTGTAGGTCACCGTGAACGGGTTCTCCCCGCTGACCTCCGCCGACACCAACAGCGAGGTGTCCAACTCCCAGCGCGACCCCGTAGACGTCTGCGCATCGGGGATCGGTCGGAAGGAACTGGGCAGGACCAGGGCGCTGATGGCCGCGTTCACTGGAGATTGATCGGAGAGCAAATGGGCGTTGAACCCGGGGCCGATCGAGCCGATCGCCATGATGATCTGGGTTGCCTTCATCGGCGGAGGCGGCGTGGCCTGGATGGTGTCGGTGCTCTGTGGTGCCGGTGGAGCACTGACGGTACATCCGATGGCCATAGTCAACGCCATCATGAACGCGCCAGCGACGGCGCTGACGCGTCGCGGAGTGGTCAGCACGCTCAATAGCGTATCCATCGATTCCAGGCCAGCCCGCCGAACTGCCCGACCGTCGGACCTAGCCCCGGGCTTTGGCACGCGAACGCGCGCGGGCACGCAACGTGGCGGCGAGTTCGGCTTTGCGAACCCTGACCACCTCGGGAGTGACTTCGACACACTCGTCCTCTGCACAGAACTCCATCGCCTGTTCAAGTCCCAACTCGAGCGGGCGGGCCAGGGTCTCCATCACGTCGGCGGTCGACGATCGCATGTTGGTGAGCTTCTTCTCGCGGGTGACGTTGACGTCGAGATCCTCGGCCCGCGGATTGATCCCGACGACCTGGCCTTCGTAGGTGTCGTCTCCCGGTTCGACGAAGAATTGCCCACGGTCGGAAAGCTGCATCATCGCGAACGGCGTCACCGAGCCGGTGCGGTCTGAAACCAGCGAGCCGGTGTGGCGGGCCCGGATCTCCCCTGCCCATGGGCGGTAGCCATCGAAGACGGCGTTGGCGATTCCGGTGCCGCGGGTAAGCGTGAGGAAGTCCGTCCGGAAGCCGATCAGTCCGCGGCTGGGCACGATGAAGTCCATCCGCACCCACCCGGCGGCGTGGTTGGCCATCTCCTCCATCCGGCCTTTGCGAGCGGCCATCAGCTGGGTGATGGCGCCGACGAACTCGTCAGGGCAGTCGATCGTCATGGCCTCGAACGGCTCATGCAGCTTGCCGTCTATCGTTCTGGTGACCACCTGCGGTTTGCCCACCGTCAGCTCGAAACCCTCGCGTCGCATCTGCTCAACCAGCACCGCCAGCGCCAGCTCCCCTCGACCCTGCACCTCCCAGGCATCCGGGCGGCCGATGTCGACGACCTTGATCGACACATTGCCGACGAGTTCGGTGTCCAATCGCGACTTCACCATCCGGGCGGTCAACTTGTGCCCGGAGACTTTTCCCGCCAGCGGTGAGGTGTTGGTGCCGATCGTGACTGAGATGGCCGGCTCGTCGACCGTGATGCGGGGCATCGCGTGCGCGTGTTCAGTGTCGGCCAGCGTATCGCCGATCATGATCTCGGGTATGCCCGCCACGGCGACGATGTCACCGGCGATGGCCTCATCGGTAGATGTGCGTTCCACGCCCTCGGTGATCAGCAGTTCGGTGATCTTGGCGCTCGTGATCACGGGATGTCCCTCGACCTCGCGCATCCATGCCACCTGCTGACCCTTGCGAATCCGACCCTTGTAGATGCGGATCAGCGCAAGCCGGCCGAGGAACGCAGACGCGTCGAGATTGGTCACGAGCGCCTGCAGCGGCGAATCCGGGTCACCCTGTGGCGGTGGAATGTACTCGAGAAGCACCTCGAACAGCGGATCGAGGTTCTCACCGTCAGGATTCTCTCCATTGGCGGGTTCGACGGTACTCACGATTCCAGCACGGCCAGAGGCATAGAGCGTGGGCAGTCCCAGAGCGTCCTCTGCGGCCTTCTGTGCTTCCTCGTCGAGGTCAGAGGCCACGTCGAGCAGCAGGTCGTGACTTTCGGCGACGACTTCGGCGATCCGGGCATCCGGACGGTCGGTCTTGTTGACGACCAGGATCACCGGCAGGTGCGCCGAAAGGGCCTTGCGGAGCACGAACCGGGTCTGTGGCAGCGGGCCTTCGGAGGCATCGACCAGCAGCAGCACCCCGTCGACCATCGACAAGCCACGTTCGACTTCACCCCCGAAATCGGCGTGACCTGGTGTGTCGATGACATTGATGACCGTCATACTGCCGTCGGGGTGGTGGCGATGGACGGCGGTGTTCTTGGCCAGGATGGTGATGCCCTTCTCCTTTTCAAGGTCACCGGAGTCCATCAGCCGTTCGATCGCGTCGTCACCGCGGTGACTCAGTGCCCCTGATTGGCGCAGCATCGCGTCGACCAGAGTCGTCTTGCCGTGGTCAACGTGAGCCACAATGGCGACGTTGCGAAAATCGGGGCGGGCATCCACGCTGGTGATTGTCGCAGTGCAGTGCGTTGATCGCGAAAACGAGAGACAATCCCGAGGGACAACAGGGCTGAAATCGGGCTCGCTTGACGAGCTGAAACCGAAGAAGAAGCCTTCAAGCCGGACAGGTAGGGTCTTCCCAGCTCCCACACGCCTACGCCCGAGACTCTGCACGACGAAGCAGCCACAAGACGACGATCATCTTCATGAGGAAGCGATAATCATGGCGAGTCCATCGGACCCTAAGAGCGCCCAGGACCGACGGCAGAACCTGCTGGCGCAAGCGTGGCGAAGTCTCGAGCCAGCCGTTTTCGTTCCCTCGTCGATCATCATCATCGGACTCATCGTCTTCGCGGTGATCTATTCAGCGACGGCCACCGACGCCCTCACCAAGCTCAACGGTGCTATCACCGACGGAGTCGGCTGGTGGTATGTGCTGGCCACAACGGGCTTCGTAGTCTTCGCCATCTACTGCGGCGCCTCGCGGATCGGCACTATTCGCCTCGGCGAAGACGACGAACGGCCGGAGTTCAGTTTCTTCGCATGGCTGGCAATGCTGTTCTCCGCCGGTATGGGCATCGGCTTGGTGTTCTACGGCGTCGCCGAACCACTGACGCACTACGTGAGCCCGCCCGAGCCAGAGACAATCCTCGGCCAGACCGACAGTGCGGCCAATCAGGCCATGTCACTAACCCTGTTCCACTGGGCCCTCCACCCGTGGGCGGTCTACGTCGTCGTCGGCCTCGGCATGTCCTACATGACTTACCGTCGCGGTCGACCACTGTCGGTGCGCTGGCTGCTGGAACCACTGCTGGGTCGGGAACGGGTCGAAGGCCCGATCGGCCATGCGGTGGATATCACGGCCGTCGTGGGCACCCTGTTCGGCGTGGCCACCTCTCTCGGTTTCGGCATCACCCAGATCGCAGCCGGCCTGGAATACCTAGGCTGGATCCAGGTCGACAACTGGTGGACGGTCGGATTGATCGGTGCCATCACTCTGGCAGCGACAATCTCGGTGGTCACCGGTGTCAGCAAGGGTCTGAAGTGGCTGTCGAACATCAATATGCTGTTGGCCGCCGCTTTGGCATTTTTCGTGATGTTGCTGGGGCCCACGTTGTTCCTCTTGCAGGCGTTCGTGCAGAACCTTGGCGTCTACATCCAATCGCTTCCGGAGTTGATGCTGCGCACAGCGCCGTTCGCCGGCGGCGAGTGGCTCGGCAGCTGGACCATCTTCTACTGGGGCTGGTGGATCAGCTGGGCTCCGTTTGTCGGCATGTTCATCGCACGAATCTCGCGGGGCCGCACCATCCGAGAGTTCGTCGCTGCGGTGTTGCTCGTCCCAAGTGTGATCGGCGCGCTGTGGTTCACCATCTTCGGCGACTCGGCAATTCTTCGACAACGCAACAGCGGCGACATGCTGGTGGACGGCTCGGTCGACACCAATACGTCGTTGTTCCGACTGCTGAACGGCTTGCCCATCGCAACGTTCACCACCGTGCTCGCGATCGCGGTGATCGGGTTCTTCTTCGTGACATCGTCGGATTCTGGCTCGTTGGTCATCGACATTCTGTCCTCGGGCGGAGAGTTGGACCCACCAAAGCTGACGCGGGTGTACTGGGCAGTCATGGAGGGAGCGGCCGCTGCAGTGCTGCTGTTGGTCGGCGGCTCAGGCTCGTTGACCGCGTTGCGAACCGCGTCAATCGCGACGGCGGTACCGTTCTCGCTGGTGATGGTCGCGGCGTGTGTGTCGATGTTCCGAGCGTTCCGCTATGACCTGGCCACCAAGTCACGACTTCTGCATATCTCGGCGCCGGATGGGATGCCCACCTCGCAGCGCCAAGATGTCTCGGCCACGCTGGCTGGGCTGGTCGCAGTCCGCACGGTACATCCCGATTCATGTGTGGTGCATCCGACCACAGGCGAACTGACTATTACCGAACCGGTTGACCCCCTCGACGGTGAACACGTCGTCAGTGAGCCTGAAGCAGCTCACTGACGTCCGCAACACTCAAGCAGCGTCGCGAGTTGGGGCAACCAAGTGGTATCTGCCGGCACCCACGGCAGGTTGTCGAGTTCGTCGACGACCACCCACCGCAGCGCGCGGTGATCGTTGGGCTGGAGCACACCGTCGGTATGCGTGACGAGATAGGCACGCAAGATCGATGCCGGGCTCAGCGCCACGTCAACGCCGAGGCGGGCTCCCACGGCCACACCAATCCCGAGTTCCTCGCGCAGTTCGCGGGCCAGCGCAGCTTCATCGGTCTCATCGGGCGCCGCCTTTCCGCCTGGCAGTTCCCACAGACCGGCCAGCTCAGGCGGTCGCGCGCGCTGGGCGACGAGCAGCGCACCGTCCTGGATCAACGCGCCGGCGACCACAACCAGATTCGGTAACTGATTTGTCACTGCCGCGAACGGTATACCGTCAGACAGGTGGCCGTGTTAACAGATGACCAAGTTGACGCCGCACTGCACGATCTCGGCGGCTGGGAACGCAGTAGCGGCGCGCTGCGCAGATCGATCAAGTTCCCAACGTTCCTCGACGGCATCGACACAGTGCGCCGGGTGGCCGAACAAGCGGAGGCCCAGGACCACCATCCAGACATCGACATCCGTTGGCGAACTGTTACTTTCGCACTGGTTACCCACTCCGAAGGCGGAATCACCGCCAAGGACGTGGCTATGGCCGGCCAGATCAACCGGATCGTCGGGCAGTAGCGGCGATCCACGCCAAAGTCACCAACGTGGCGACGACATAGACCAAGCCGGCCCAAGCCAGGTACCACGGCCGGGAGATTGCCCAGATGCTCGGCTGGGCAAAGCTGAGCAACCACGGCACACCCACAACGGTCAAAACCAACCAGCCCCAAAAGAGGACCCGAGCCCCGAGCCGGTCCCGTAGCGGACCGTGTAGCAGCCAGATCATCAGCGGTATCAGCCACACCCAGTGATGAGTCCAGGAAATCGGTGATAACAATAGACCGAACAGTTGCACGATCACGATGGCCGCGAGCCGGTCTTCGGCGCCACCCACGGCGCGCCACGCCAGCACGGCCAGCACGGCTGTCGCCGCGATGCCGATCAAGACAACGGGGCCGTAGCCGGCGTCGGTTCCGATGATCCGCGAGATCCCACCACGCCACGACTGATTGAACGACGTCCCGATCGGGCCGACCCGGCTGGCATCGCCGAGCAGGCGGGTGAAGTAGTAGCGGGTCTGGTCACCGACCACAAGCGCCGACAGCCCGATCGTCAGGAAGAACACGACCACCGAGAACGCCAACGCCCTCCAGCGGCGCGCTCCTAGGAAGTACAACCCCGACACTGCGGGCGTCAGCTTCACTCCGGCAGCCAAGCCGACCAGCAGCCCGGAAAGCCACCAGCGCGTGCTGTAGACGGCAAAGAGAACGGCCAACACCAGCAAGACGTTGACCTGGCCGTAGTCGAATGTGCTGCGCAACGGTTCGGTCCAGATGCCGATGGCCGTCCACAGCATCGCGACCCGCCGGCCGCCCGATGAACTCCCGGCAGGCAGCAGCCGCTGACTCATGCGCACCACCGCGTAGAGCGCCGCCACGATGCCGAGTTGCCAAGCAAGCGCGACCAGGCCGAAAGGCAGTAGATGCAACGGGTAAAACAGCACGGCCGCAAAGGGCGGATAGGTGAACGGTAGCGGGAAATCCGGTGTCTGCTCTGAGTAGACGTAGTCGTATAGCGTGCCGGGGTGATCCAGGGCGCCAGCGCCGCCAAGATAGACGTGCAGGTCAACGAAGTTCGCGCCGTTAGGCAACAGATAAGTCCACGCCAGACGTGTCCCGATGCTCAGGGTCAGCAGCACAGGCGCCGCGACTGACAGTCGGGCTGCCAGCCGCGAACCGGAGCTAGCTGAGGCGGGAGCGATGGCGTCGATGCGCACGACTCTATCGAGCCGTCACGATTGGTAGTCGCGTCCGTAACGGTTGAATAAATGCCACACGTGTCACTTGAGTACCTCTAGCAACGAGCTAGCTTCGGGTGCAAGCGCGTCATCAACGATTTGGGAGAGCCATGCACCGCACCGGGAAACTGTTTGCAACCACGATGATCGCAGCGGCTGGAGCGGTCTCAACTGCACTGGCGCTCAGCACATCTGCTGCGGCGGAGCCTGCGCCCGCACCAGTGCCTGACCCCGAGACCGCGGGCCTGGCGTACCTACAGCAGCTCGCGGCGAATCCGGCCACCGCAACAGAACTCATACAGACGTTTACCAACGCCCTCGGCACGCCGACCACGGCGGTGACCCCGGCCACCCCGCCGCTGGCGACCGCGCCGGCTACCCTCCCGCAGCCCACAGCCGCATTGCCTGGCGCCGCGACCGCTCTGCCGGGCAATACGACCACGGTGCCTGGCGTGGCGACCGCAGTTCCGTCCTTAGCAACGGCATTGCCCGACCTAGCGACCGCAATACCGGACGTAGCAACGGCAATACCCGACCTAGCGACCGCAATACCCGGCGTAGCCACCGCACTACCCGGCGTAGCCACCGCAATACCCGGCGTAGCCACCGCAATACCCGGCGTAGCCAC
>DAOUYK010000020.1 GCA_030666145.1 Mycolicibacterium sp.
TACAGCCGGGATCTGCCGACGGTGCAGGGCTGGCTGAAACGCTGATCGGATCTACCCAGCCATCCTTCACCGCTCGACGTCGCACCTATTCCACATGTCAATCATGGTCGCCATAATCGCCTCGGCCTGTCCCAGCCCGCCGAGGTGGCTTTCGCCATGCAGCGGGCGGAGCTCGGCTTCGGGAAGCATTGCGACCACGTGCTGGCCGTGTGCGTAGGGCACGATGTGATCCTTGTCCCCGTGCCACCAAAGGACGGGAACTTTGATCTCGTGGAGCCGAAACCCCCAGTCCCTGGCGAACACAACGACATCGGCGAATGGCGCCGCCAACTGTTTGCGGCTGCCGTTGAGGAGGTCGTCGAGGAACATCGCTTTGAACTCGGGGCGGCCCAGCAGTCGCCGGTCACCCTCGGGAGAAAACCTTGCGTAAAGATTCAGCGCCGGTTCGGCGACCGGCCTGATCAGCCGGATCACTCCGGCGGCAACCATGCTGATCGGAGCCCCGACCTTTTCGAGCACGGGAGCTACCGGGATACCGATGTTCCCCATCAAGCCCCCGCCTACACCGTCGCTTCCCTGTGTCGGCGCCACGCCGCCAAGCACTCCGATGGCGACGACTCGGTCAGGCATGGCCGCAGCACATCCAAGGGTGTAGGGCCCCCCACCAGAGAGTCCGATGATCGCCATCTTGTCGATGCCCAGGGTGTCGGCGATCGTCTTTAGATCCTCTGCGAAGGCGATCACCGTCGCGTACTCGTGGGGGGTCGAGGACCCGATGCCGGGGCGGTCCACACCAATCAAACGTATGCGGTTTTCCTCGGCGAACAGGCGCGCCTCGACTGGAATCTGGCGACGGGCGCCAGGAGTGCCGTGCAGCCAGAAAATCGCCCGGCCCTGCGGATCGCCGAACTCGGCGAAACCGATTCGACGGTCGGCGCCAACGGCAACGTTGCCTTCAAGCTTGGGGCGGGCTATCTCGATCGGCATAGGCAAAGTGTTGCACGTGCCGGTGTTAATTCAGATTCACTCCCTGTCTAGTGGGGGCATCTTGTGGGTGACTTGGCGCGACGACGCAGGACAGTCCTTTCCTGAGCGAAATCCATCGCGATTGGGCCTCTCATAGCGGGTGTTCTAGCGTTCGCAGTCGGCGTCGGCGCCGCGGTGGCTACCACCCCTAGGGTGGCGTTAGCCAAGCCTGCCGACAGCAGTTCCTCTGGTTCGTCATCGGCTTCGAGTTCGTCTACACAATCGGCGGGGAGTTCGTCGCGTCGAGAATCGACACCAGCCGATTAGCTGAGGCGACCCCCGACTAAACCGAGGTTCTCGCTGCCGTCCAAAGCGGGGTTCCCACTGCCGCCGCGACGACGGCGCCCGCTGAGAAACCGGCCGCTCGGGCAGCCTCTGCAGAGCTGGTGTCATCGCCGGCTGCACCGGCTGGGGTAAGACTGAATTCGCCGCGCGGTGAGTCACCTACGGCACCAAATTCCGCGGACAGGGCACCAACGAACCGAGCCGAGCTGGCGAGACCATTATCGGTCAACCAGCTCTCACCGCTGATGATCAGCACCGACGAGCCCTCCGCCCCAACAGCTCTGTTGCGCACGGCGCCACAACCGGCGGTGGAGTCGGTGGCCATGCTTTCAGCCTTCAACTGATGCCCTCGGGACTGCCGCGGAAGGTGTTCCCAAGACGCCAGCGGTTCCAACGGCGCCTCCAGAGCCGTCGCCACCGTCCAACCCGGTATCTGATGTCCTCCGACATGCCCTGGCTGGGATTGGCCTAAGTCCGTTTGTCTCCGACGACCCGCAGTTCCCGAGCGGGTCACCGGCGCTGTTGGCAGTGCTGGCATGGGCGCGCCGCAAATCAGAAGACGAGCAGTCAAGCTTCGGGCGGATGTTCCCGGTTGGGGAAAATTCAGACACAACAGGGGCTCTCGAGCAGCTCAACCAGCTCACCGATCAGCAACTGGCCGACCTCGCACAGACCATGTTGGAGGAGGAGCCGACCAACAATCCCAAGGGGACAGGCGCGGGCCTCACCTTCTTCGGCCAGTTCATCGACCACGACCTGACACTCGATCATGAGCCGCAGCCATCTGACACCGTTGACATCGATGGCCTTGTTAACGAGCGCACGTTCGCTTTCGACCTCGACTCGGTGTACGGGGCGGCCTGAAGGAGAGCCCGCAGCTCTACGCAGGCGACAAGTTCCTACTCGGCACAGCCACCGATGGCGTGTCGCCGGACCTGCCGCGCAATCCCGATGGCTCCGCAATCATCGCGGATGCTCGCAACGACGAGAACCTCATCATCTCCCAAATCCAGCTGTCCTTCCTCAGGCCGCACAACGCGCTCGTAGACCAGGGGGCCTCCTTCGATAAGGCTCAGCAAACGGTGGTCGGCGCGCACCAAAATGTCGTACTAAATGACTACCTGCCGCAGATCGTCGGCCAGGAAGCGGTGGACCAGGCGCTGAGCCAATCTCCTTCCGCCGGCTTCTACCAGCCGGGGTCCAAGGAAGCCCCGATGACCCCGGTGGAGTTCTCGACCGCGGCGTTCCGTTTCGGCCACTCCCAAGTCCGAAACGGCTACAGCATCAACGACACTGCGGGCGGCCCTGTGTTCTCGCTCGACCCCACGGTGACCGATCTGAGAGGCGGCAGTCAGCTGCCAAGCGAGTTGATCATCGACTTCAATGACTTCTTCAGCGAGCTGCCGCGAGATAGCGACGAGAATCCTGCGCAGATCGGCATGGCGATTGACACGAAGATCTCGGAGTCGCTATTCAGCTTGCCGATTCCCGGCGCGGCAGGCAGCGGGTCGAACGTGCTCGCATTACGAAATCTCTTGCGTGCCAAGTTCTACGACCTGCCTTCAGGCGAGGCTATCGCCGAGGAGATGGGTGTGCCGGTCGTCGGCGAACCCGTCTTCCCTGAGGGCACGCCGCTTTGGTACTACGTGCTTCGTGAAGCCGAATTGACGTCAGGGGCGCCGAGCTTGGCCCGGTCGGCGGCGCTATTGTCGCGGAGGTCTTCGTCGACCTACTCCGGTTGGACGGCGCTACCAAGAACGCCCAGGAGCCGCGCCTGCCGGACGCATCGGGCGGGGACTTCCAGATCGGGGACCTGCTCGTTGCCGCCGACCTCGTCGAGGAACAACAACCTCCGGCCCCGGCTCCGCACCCCCGACACGGCCCCGGAGCCAGCTCGAAACAGAGTCCTGACCATCAGCGACCCAAGCGGCACCGCATCCACCACGGTAATCACGCGGGAGACAGATCTGCAGACCAACGATCCTGGTCATGGCTCCACCCTCGACCGCAAGGAACAGACGACTGAGAGCGCTGATCTCGCTCTTGGCAAGATCGTGCGCGAGCTGCGTTGACCGGCAGCACGTTTGGCCCGGAGTTCAGACCGGAACGATGATCGTCAAGTGGCTACCTCGCCGTTCCACCCGCATTTCCGCGCGCCGGGCCACCGCCGCCACTGCAGCCGCATCCTCGGGCTCAGACCTGCTCCTCGAGAGAGCCCGGGCCAGACGTCCCTTATGCGCCTTATTGAAGTGACTGACCGCAGTTCGGCGTCCGCCCGGATGCTGGGCGACCACCTCGACCGAGACCACGCCGGGTACCTTGCCCATTGCGGCGTAGGAACCGGATCGAAGGTCGACGACCAAATCGCGCTCGGCGATCTTCGACAGCACCGGCTCCAGCACAGGCCGCCAGCGCGCCGCGAGCGTCGGACGGCCCGGCAACCGAGAGTTTGCCGAGAGCCGATAGGCCGGAATCAGGTCCTCGGCGCGCACCAGCCCAAATAGCGCCGAGGCAACTGCCAGCCGCGACCGCGCGCGCGCCGCCGCCGCGCCGGGCAGCGAGTCGATGTCCAACGCGTCGTATAGGACACCGGTATAGCGCTGGATGGCGGGCATCGTAGGGGCCGTTCGCAGCGCCGCGTTGCGGTCGATCTCGGCGTCCTGCGAGGCAGAGATTCCCAGAGCGCGCCGGCTCGCCGCCCGGTCTGTCGCCAAGTCGACTAACTCGTGGACCAATTCGGTGCGCAGCGGACGGAGCGCGGGTGAACTCAAGTCGCCCATCTGCAGAGCCGGTCCATCGCCACCGGTTCGCTTCGTCTCCGAAGGCGGCAGCAGCAGGATCACGCCACAGACGCTACCGCGCTCGGCGAAGGGCCACCGAGACTATGTCACAGCGGGTCACACCGATACTCCAGGAGGAGGGGCGTCCGGAGCTATCGGCACGTTGAGTCCAATCGCCGGCGGCGGGGGTGGCAACAGCGGATCTGCGCCGGGAGGGGGTGGCAGAGGCGCCCCCGGAGGGGGAGGCAGAGGCGCCCCCGGAGGGGGAGGCAGAGGCGCCAACATCGGGTCGGCCGGGGGAGGTACGTTCGCCTCCGCCGGCAAGAACATGTGCTTGCTGAACTGCCCCTGGTACGCGCCGCCACCCCCGATTTTGACGCCACCACCTTCTCCTGATGAGACCGGTGTCCCGTCGGGCAGCGTAAGGGCGGCGTGGCCTCCGTTCCAGCCAACCACCAAAGCATCGGGGGCCGAGCCGTACTGGAAGCCGCGGGCGAGACGCGCGCTTTCGATGTTGCCGGTGTGGAACCTGTCTCCGTAGACGGGCCTGCCGGTTGCGGCATTGCTGACCCACGACACCAGGCCCGAGCAGTCAGTACCTGCAGGGGAGTCGCCACCCAGGACATAAGGGGTGCCCGACACCTGACCGACCAGCGTCAAAAGTGTTGCCATAGCTAACATGCGAACAAATTTTAACAGCGCTTCTCTAGGCCTGCCAAAATCTGTGACTGCGTTCACAATCCAACATATTGAGCCATCTGAATCACGAAACACGTTGTGCGTACTAGCGATTGACCAATCAATATAACCGAATGTCATGGTTTTTGATAACCATTGTGTTGCAAAGTATTTCATGTCTGACTGACACCTGGGTGAACGTCGGCCTGTTTTCACCTAGCTGTGCAACGCGGCACTGCCAGTGGGTTTTCTCCATGTCGGCCTATAGGGTTCAGCGGTGAGTGAGAACGAACGGAACCCTCGACTCGGCATCGGTTGAGCGACCCGAACTGACCGCCCAGCGAAGATTCGATCAGTTCGACGCTGCACCACAGCGCCCCCGCCGGGACCAGGACGGCTGCGGTCGCCGGGGACTTCGCGCGACCTAGCCAGAACGTCTTCGGGTGCCCAACGGGCAGGTTACAGAACGAATTGGACGACAACGAGTGCAACGCCGAGGATGGCGAAGCTGAGCGCGGTCATCATGGCCTTCGCGCCCGCTGAGGGCTGGACCCGATCCAGCCCGGAGTTTTCCGACATTTCCGGCATTTCCGGCATTTCCGGCATTTCCGGCGCTGACACCATCGGCATTGTTGCCACGGGCGCCGGCAGGGCTTCCCGGCGAACAGTGAGCATGCCGTGCTTCATGTGATTGGCGACCAGCCACCAGTTGATCGGATAGGCGCAGACGAATCCGGCGATGAGGGCCATCGACATGATGAACCAGAACTGTGGACGGGCCGGGTTCTCGCCTTGGGCGACGTGGCCCATCCCTATACGGGATGTGAGCAGCATTCCGGCCATCAGCAGGTTCATCGACAGCAGCTCGGGCAAGAACGTCATCTTCAGCGATGCCAGATAGGACCCGCCGGCCATGTCGCGCATGGCGAACGCCTGGAAGAAGGCCCACCCGAACCCGAACCCCACTGTGTACTCAAGCAGAAAGTCCGGCCAAAAGGAGATCGCTAACCCGGCCCCGATCGCGGCTCCGGCGATGATGCCGATGCCATCGCCGGCGACGCAATGCATGGTTGAGCCGAGCACTTGGCGCCAGCGGGCCGAGACGTACTGCTCGTGAGTTCCCCGTAGCGGCTCACGACAGCCCAACACATAGAAGAAAGCCCCCAGGGGGCCGGTGAAAAATGTGAGTATCACAAAGGCCCACTTGAGGACCTTCGATTCGGGTGTGTTCCGCCAGATGTCGATAATGACGAAAAGAATCGATGGCGCAGTGAGAATCCACCACAGCAGCATTGCGCCGTCAAGCATGCTCAAAGCCTATCGATTGACGCACTCGTCTGAGTTCCCGTCCGGTGTCACGTCGGTAGTCCGCCAGCGAGAAGGTCTGCAGCTGACATCTGTCGCCAGGCGCGGCCGATAACGGATTGGATAACCGGCGAGTCGATCACGATTCCAGGTGCCCCCGACCCTAGGCTGGTCCAGTGAGTCGGCTGTTGACCTTGACGCTGTGCGTCTGTGTGCTCTTTGGAGCACTCAACGCGGCTGTTCCCGCGAATCAACATCACGACGTGCGTCTCATGGACTACGCCGTCAACCGCATCGCAGTGATTGGCGACTCCTACACCTCGGGAAGCGACGAGGGGGGAGCCGGCACGAAGGGGTGGCCGACCCAGATGTGGCGGTCGCTCGCCCGCCAAGGCATTGCGGTCACCCCGACAGTGGCCGCCGAGCGCGGGGCCGGATACGGCACTCGTGGTAATCGCGGCAGCCTCTTCGAAGATCTGACCGTCCGGGCAGTCAAGCCCAACGACGTGCTCGTGGTGTTCTTCGGATCGCGCAACGACCTGCACGTCGACCTGACTCGGTTGTCGGTCGCCATGTATGGAACGTTGAGGTTGGCCCGCCAAATCGCACGGTCTGCGAAGTTCCTCGTAATCGGGCCAGCATGGCCGACTGCCGATCCGCCGCTTGCGATCCGGCGGATTCGTGATGTGCTCAGCTATCAAGCGAAGCTGGCTAAGGCGAACTTCGTCGACCCACTGGCGGCGCGCTGGTTCGTCGGAACCTCTGACCTGATCAGCGAAGACGGTATTCGCCCCACCGATGCCGGACACGCCTACATGGCGCAGAAGCTCGCCCCACTGATCGGTGCCCAGCTCAACCCTTATTGACCCGGTGCACCGGAGCCAGAAAAGGGGCGCCCGCCCTCGGAAACGCTAGCCGGGCGCCCTTTCCGGTTGGACTGTCAATTAAGTCCCTTGCCGACATCGTAGCGATCAGCATCCATCACCTTGGCCCACGCAGCCACAAAGTCATTGACAAATTTCCCCCCTGCGCCGTTCTCGGCGTACACCTCCGACCACGCGCGCAGCTGCGAGTTGGACCCGAATACCAGATCGACCCGACTACCGGTCCACCTCTGCGCACCAGACGCCCGGTCCGTGCCGACATAGGTTCCGTCGTCTGCCGAAGACGGCTCCCACTTCGTGCTCATGTCGAGCAGGTTCACGAAGAAATCATTGGACAATTGCCCCGGCTTGTCAGTGAACACGCCTTGCTTGGCGCCGCCGAAGTTGGTATCGAGCACCCGCAGACCTCCGACGAGCACCGTCATCTCCGGACCCGACAACCCCAGCAGATTCGCCCGGTCCAGCAGCCTGAACTCCGCCAGCAGGGTGGAACCCTTGCCCAGATAGTTGCGGAATCCATCGGCTTTCGGCTCCAGATGGGAGAATGATTCGACGTCGGTCTGCTCCTGGGTTGCGTCGCCGCGACCCGGAGTGAACGGCACCGCGACGTCAAAGCCGGCGTCGCGGGCGGCCTTCTCGACACCGACAACCCCACCGAGGACCACCAGATCGGCGAACGACACCGCGGTACCGGAGGCCTGCTGGATCTCCTCCAGCTTGCGCACCACCTGCGCCAGCTCGTCGGGCTCGCTGGCCTCCCACCCGAGCTGCGGTTGCAGCCGGATCCGGCCACCGTTGGCGCCGCCACGCCTGTCGCTGCCACGGAATGACGCTGCAGCCTTCCAGGCCGTCGAGACTAGTTGCGGCACAGTCAGATCCGAGGCCAGGATCTCCGTCTTCAGCGCGGCGACGTCTGCGTCGCTAAGCCGGCTTTGTCCGGTCGGCACAGGGTCCTGCCACAGCAGAGTCTCCGTGGGTACCAACGGCCCGAGGTACCGGGTAGCGGGTCCCATGTCGCGGTGGATCAGCTTGAACCACGCTTTGGCGAACGCGTCGGCAAGTTCCTCGGGATGGTCCAGCCAGCGGCGGGTGATCTTCTCGTAGATCGGGTCGAACCGCATCGACAGGTCGGTGGTCAGCATCGACGGGTGGGTCTTGCCGGTGCCGAACGCCTCCGGCACCGAGTTTGCCCAGCCGTTATCCTTGGGCTTCCACTGTAGGCCGCCGGCGGGGCTGGTGGTCAGTTCCCACTCATTGCCGTAGAGGATCTCCAGGAAGTTGTTGTCCCACTTGGTCGGGGTGTGGGTCCAAATCACCTCCAGGCCGCTGGTGTCGGCATCCTTGCCCACGCCGGTGCCGTTGAGGTTCTTCCAACCCAGACCCTGCTGCTCCATCGGTGCGGCCTCGGGCTCGCGACCCACTAACTCTGGGTCCCCGACGCCATGGGTCTTGCCGAAGGTGTGGCCGCCGACGATGAGTGCGGCCGTCTCGACGTCGTTCATCGCCATCCGGCCGAACGTCTCCCGGATGTCGATGGCCGCGGCAAGCGGGTCGGGGTTGCCATTGGGCCCCTGAGGGTTGACATAGATCAGGCCCATCTGCACCGCGGCCAGCGGATTGGCCAGGTCACGTTTGCCGCTGTAACGCTGATCCTCGAGCCAGACGTGCTCGGGACCCCAGTAGATCTCCTCGGGCTCCCACTCGTCGTCGCGGCCGAAGGCGAAGCCGAACGTATTGAGGCCCATATCGTCGAGCGCCACGTTGCCCGCGAAAACAATGAGGTCGGCCCAGGACAGCTTCTTGCCGTACTTCTGCTTGACTGGCCAGAGCAACCGACGGGCCTTGTCCAAACTGGCGTTGTCCGGCCAGCTGTTGAGCGGGGCGAACCGCTGCATGCCGGCTCCTGCGCCGCCTCGGCCGTCCTGAACACGGTAGGTGCCGGCCGCGTGCCAGGTCATCCGGATGAAGAACGGGCCGTAGTGGCCGAAGTCGGCTGGCCACCAATCCTGGGAGGTCTTCATCACCTCGACGATGTCGGCGCGTAGGGAGTCGACATCAAGAGTCTTGACCTCTTCGGCGTAGTCGTAATCGGGTCCCATCGGGTTGATGACGTCGGGATTGTGCTGCAGCACCTTGAGATTCGGCTGGTTGGGCCACCAGTCCCGGTTACCGCCGCCTTGCACGGGCGGCTTCATCACGGGGCACTGTGAGTCGTCCTGCTGCTCGTCGCGGAACCGGTCCAGCAGATTTGACCGCAGTTCTGACTCGGTCATGGTATTGATTTCCTGGGTGGTCAATTTCTCGTCAGCCACGAGCATTCCTTCCGGGTGAATCGAACCGTGATCACGGTTGTGATCGCGAGGCTTGTGGGGTGGAACAGTCGGGGCAGGTGCCCCAGTAGACGACCTCGGCCTCGTCAACGACGAACCCGTCGAATGTGTCAGCCAAGTCGGCGGGCGTCAGGCAGGGAGCCTCGCCGACCGCGCAGTCAATGTCGACGATGGTGCCGCAGGAACGGCAAACAAGATGGTGGTGGTTGTCGCCAACCCGCGACTCATAACGCGCGACCGACCCGGATGGATGAATCTTTCGCACCAGGCCGACCGTGGTCAATGCTGCAAGGACGTCGTAGACGGCCTGGCGGGAAACGTCGGGCAGAACGCTGCGCACGGCACCGAAAATGGTGTCGGTATCGGCGTGCGGATCGCCGTGCACTGCCTCGAGAACGGCCACCCTTGGACGGGTCACACGCAGGTCCGCACTACGCAGCGCATCCGCGTAGTTCGAGGTCACATAATTCGTTCTACGGCCTTTTTTGGACTGAGTCAAGTATTTCTGGAGAATAGGCCCTAGCTGCACTGTTAGGGTCGGTCAATGATCCGAAATGTGGTTCTCGCCAAGCTGAAGACCGGTCACGACGCTGCCGAAGTAGAGAGGATTCAGCAAGGTCTGCGCGAGCTGAACTGCCCCGGAACGCGGAGGTACACGGTGGGTAACGACGCCGGCCTGCGAGAAGGAAACTGGGATTTCGTGATCGTCGCCGATTTCGAGGACACCGCCGCCTACCAAGGGTACGACGGGGACGCCGCACACAACCAGTTGCGCGCCCGACTCGCGCCGATGATCGACCAACTGGCCCGGGCGCAGTTCGAACTGCCCGACGCCTAGGCAGGGCGGGAGTACCGTCGCACAAACGCGCCCAGAACCTTCATCGGATACTTCACTATCCGATGTTGCGCAGCGTCTTTGAGGGATTCCGCAGTCTCGGGGGCGAAATAGCCGTGGTTCTTGTAGACATCGATTCGCGTGCAAATGCCGTCGACGTCGAGTTCAGGATGGAACTGGGTGGCGTAGACGTTCATCCCGACCCGGAAGGCCTGCACGGGGCAGTCTGCGGAGCTGGCCAGACAGGCGACATGGGAAGGCAGCCACGACACAGCCTCTTTGTGCCCGCCGAATGCGTCGAAGGCGTCCGGCAGGCCGCCAAACAGCGGATCAGAGCGTCCAGCTGAGCAGAGTTCGACAGTTACAGCCCCGACCGGTTCGCTATGGGACCGGTCCACGACGGCCCCAACGGCCGTCCCTAACGTCCCGACGCCGTAGCAACAACCGAGGAACGGAAAGTCAGCCGAGACGATCGCGGCGAGAAGGTCGGTCAGCTCTGCCTCGACCCGCTGCTGGGTCGGCGACTTCGCACTGGGGTCGTCACTGACGTTGTACGGTCCGCCGCCCAGGACGATGCCGGACCAGTGCGCTAGATCGACTGCGCCCAACTGTTGGTGAGTCAGCCGGATGCGATGCAAGCCGCGCTCGTCAAGGCCGGCGAACCGCATCATCGCTTGGTATTCGTCATCGGCGGCCTCGTCCTCGGCACGGATCGACAACAACAGGAAAGGGGCGTCGGCCACGGCGTCAGGGTAGCCGCACGCTAGCTTGTCGATCAGTGAGAACACTCATCGACTTCGACGACGCGCCAGTGTTCGCCATCCCGGCCGCCGACGGCGTCCGCGAGGGCGTACTGGTGGAGGGTCCGCAGGGCTGGGGCGAATTCAGTCCACCAGCGAGCTGCAACGACCTGGTGGCGGCCCGGTGGCTGACGGCGGCGATGGAACCCAGCACCGTCGGATGGCCCGATGCCGCGCGCGGCCAGGTGCCCGTCGTGGCTGTGCAGGACTGCGCCTGGATCGCCGCCGAAGATGTCCGACACGAACAGAACACCTCGGACACTCTGGCCCGCTGCGTGGTCGAGGTTGGCAATCCCGATGACGCGGTGGCGGTGATCCACCGGTTGAGCACCGCGGCGAAGGGACTCGAGCTGGTCGAGCTGGTGTGCGACAAGGCCGAAACAGCCGCCGCAGTCAGGCGCCACAGTCAGGTCCCGATCGCCGTCGACGCGATCCTGCTGGCGCAAGCGCAGCGACCCGGCGAGATCGCCGATGTCGCTGTGTTGCAGTGCGGGCCGTTGGGCGGCGTACGGCGCGGGCTGCGCCGCGCCGAGGCGCTCGGATTGCCGTGTCTGGTGCGCCTCACCGGCAAGACCAGCGTCGGTGTGGCCGCTGACGTCGCCCTCGCCGCCGCGTTACCGGATCTCCCGTTCGCCTGCAGTCGCGGCTTGAGGTTGCCCGGCGACAGCGACGTTGTTGCCGAATCACGATCGCTGCTCGGCGGGCACAGATTCCTCCCGGCCGCACCGACGCCCGCCGCGCCGAACGCGGCACGGCTCGCCCAAGTCCGGGTCACCGACGCCCTAACGATCCGGCGTTGGCAGGACCTATTGCACCGTGCCGCCGCGGCACGATGACCGCGGCGGGTCGACCAGCGATCACCGGCCCGCTGCGCTAGGCGAGATCTGGTGTCCGGAGCTTGTAGGCGCGATCGAGGATTGCCTGCGGCAGCGGTTGACTCTCCTCGGCGGGGATCATCACCTCGACGTAACAGCCCCCGTCGTGGCCGTCGATCGCGTCGAGAACCTTGTCCAGCTCCGCGACGGTGGTCACTCGCGCGGATAGCCAACCGGCGCACCCGAATGCCGCCGGCAACCGGTGGTACTCCACGGGGGCGAGGTCGTCGTACGGGTGGCCCCATTCACTGATGACCACCTCTACCCCGAAAAGCCCGTTGTTGAGCACGAAGATCACCGGCTTGATTCCATAGCGGCCCATGACGGCTAGCTCGTTGAGGGTGAGCTGATGGGAGCCGTCGCCGGTCACCAGCCAGGTGCGCCCGGACGTTTTCGCGAGGTCGACACCGAGGCAGGCCGGAGTGGCCCATCCGATCGAGCCCCACAGACCCTGTTCTTCCACACCGACACCGGCCGGCAGCTGCATCCCATTGAGATGGAGCATGCAGGTGCCGGTCTCGACCACCAGTGTGTCGCCGGCCTTCATCCGCCGCTGCAGCCGCGGGTAGAAACTGGCCGACGAGGTGGGGTCGTCAGCGGCGCCGGCGAGCGGAAGCAGCCGTTCGGTAGCCGACCTGGCGGACTTTCTCGGCTCGACCCGCTGCAGCACCGCCTCGAGCACATCCTCGATCGCCACGTTCAGGAAGACGCTGCGACCGATTCGCACCCAGTTGTCGCGGATACACACCGCACGGTTCACGTCGAGTAGGTCGCTCCACAGACCGGTGTTGAGTTCGGTGAGCACGGCGCCACCAATGTCGAGTACGAGGTCGGCCTGCTCCACGACATCACGAACCGTGGCCGGCTGCGAACTGTCGCCGGCGTACAAGCCAAGGAACTGGGGTAGCGACTCATCGACGGCGCCCTTGTCGGTTGGAGTTACGGCCACCGGCAGGTCGGCGATCGTCACCAACTCGGTGGCCCTCTCCCGCAGGCCGTAGCGCACCGCCGTGGCAGTCACGAGAGCAACCGGGTTCGTCGCGGCGGCCAGTTGCGCGAGCACACCGGCAACAGCAGCCTCGAGCTCACGCGGGTCGCTTCGCTGCCGTTTCACCTCTTCGAGTGGACGACCCTGTATCGGCGCGCCGATGACCGGCATGAGGCCGTTGGCCTCGGAGATGACGATGTATGCGGGCATGCTCTGCCGGAGAGCCTCGCGGATGACTCGTTCCAGCTCGTCGATGCAGTTATCCGGCGTCATCACGGCCGACACACAGCAGGCCGCGGCTGAGATCGGCTGGAATCGGTCATAGACGGTGTCCCCGAGGTTGTGATGGGTCACCAGCCCCAGCCGCTGAATGCGCTCGCTGGGCATACCGACCAGATGAAATACCGGCAGCCGGTGCGCCTTGCTGCCCATGACCCCGTTGAGAGCAGACAGTTCGCCCACCCCGTAGGTCGTGGTCAGAATTGCTGCGCCACGAATGCGCGCGTAGCCGTCAGCCGCATACGCGGCGTTAAGCTCGTTGGCACAACCGACCCACTGCAAACCGGGGACGTCCTCGACGCCGTCGTCGATGGAGAAGGCATAGTCACCCGGCACGCCGAAGACCCGGTCGATCCCCAACTGGCCAAGCCTGGTGAGGACGTACTCGGCGACTGTGGGCTGCTTCATCTTCATCGTCTCCTATGACCGCGCCGCCGAGATTGCATTGATAAAGAAGCTAACTTGAACTTTCTCTGCCGGTATGCCATTTCGGCTGAAGTTGATCAATCCTGCTTGCTGATCAACCGGCCCAGGGCAATCCGATCAGGCGCTAGTAGCTCCTCGATCCGTGCCTTGTTCACGTCGGCAACGATGATCTCGCCCACCTCCTGGTAGACGTCACTGAAAATACCGTGAGACTTCATCTTGTCGGTCTGATAGACGTTGTCCTCGGTGGGTGTGACGTAGTACACGATCTCGGCCTTGAACCGATGAATCAGCCATAGGTGAATAACGTCCATCAGACGCTTTTGCCGCAATTTCTCGGCGAAGGTGTTCTGGTCGCGCACCGTGAGGATGCTTCGGCCGTGCCGATCCTTGATGGGATCGACCACCACGTTGGCCAGCGGCTCCTCGCCGGCGCCATAGATACCAAGGTCGAGCACATCGGAGCCGGCACGTCTTGGCCGCAGCTGCACCCTGAGCTTCTCGGCGAGTTGGTTGTGCTCGCTCCACAGTCCCAGCCAGTCTTCCAGCAGTTTCTTGGGCACCTCAGTCTGGACGAGATGCTGATGCTGAGTAGAGCCCTTGCCCATGGATTTCGTCGTCGCCGTACGCCCGGAGGAGGCGGCTAACGCGGCGTCGCTGCGTGGTCCACCTACGAGCGTTTGCGGCGTGCGATAAGGCGATTCGACCAGCCGCATCTTGCGCTGTAGCCGCGCCAGCGCCAGCATGCCTTCCTGACGTAGCGCCGTGGCGAACTCCTCGGAGGCGACACCGTCGACTTGGTGACCGCCATAGGTGATGAAGTTGAAGACAAATCCCATCTTGCCCAATTCCTCAGGGAACCCGCGCATTTCCTCGTCGGTCATACCCGTGGTGTCCCAGTTGAAGGACGGGGAGAGGTTGTAGGCGAGCATCTGATCGGGGTAGACAGCGTGGACCGCGTCGGCGAACTTCTTGGCGTCGGCCAGGTCGGCGGTTTTGGTCTCCATCCAGAGGACGTCGGCGAACGGGGCGGCAGCCAACGACTTGGCGATCGCGTACGGAATGCCACCGCGCACCTGATAGTAGCCCTCCGGCGTCTTGACGCGCTCACAGTCCCAGGCCACCTCGGCCCCCAACTTCTTGGCCACCTCCTGCGCAGAGTACAGCGAAGCCCGCTCGGCAAACTCCCGCCATTCGGCGACACTCATGTCGGCCGGCTCACCTTCTCGCTCACGGAACTCCAGAAGCTCGGCCACAGCACCGCCGTAGGTGTTCAGTCCGGCGTCTTCCTGCCAGGCATCCACGAAGCGGGACTGCACGGTGTCGAATACCTCATCAACCGAAGACGTGGAAGTGTCGATGCCCTCGCGCCACGAAGCAACGGTCTCGTCGATCAGCGCCAACAGTCCTTGACGCTCTAACCAAGTTTCGGCGGTGGCGTACTCACCGTCGGGTAGTGCGTAGAGCTGATGTCCGTTGAGTTCTGTCATCCCCTTGTCGTGGAATCGCCGCACCATGGCCAGGAAGCACGACTTGTACGAGGGGATTGTCAGATTAGTGACGCCGAGCAGGAAAGGTTGATCGCGTTCGTCGGCCCGGCTATCGATGAGATTGGCCGCCTCGGCATCGGTGCGCGCGACGATGATCCCGGGCACCCTCATGATGTCCAGCTGGAACCGGGCAGTGTTGAGCCGCTTGATCTGCTCGTCGGAGGGCACCAGCACCTTGCCGCCCTGATGGCCGCATTTCTTCGTCCCGGGGCGTTGGTCCTCGATGTGGTAGCCGGGCACCCCCGCCTCGACGAAGCGGCGGATTAGGTTGCGCACGTGCGGATCACCGCCATGGCCGGTGTCGGCGTCGGCAACGATGAAGGGCCGGTAGTCATAGGGGCGTTGCGCTGCACGTTGTTCACTGGTCATCCGCAGCCTCAGATACTGCTGGTTGCGGTCGGCGGTCAACAACGCCCGAACCAGGCCCGCCGCCTCCTCAGGCACCTGGCTTAGCGGGTAACTTGCGAGGTCCGGGCCCGGATCCTCACTGATGGAACCCTTAGCTGAGGTTGCCCACCCTCCCAGGTAGATACCCTCGATACCCATTCGCTTCATCGCCACGGCCTGACCGGGCGAGTAGGGGCCGAAGGTGGTGATGCTCTTGCCCCGCGCGAACAGGTCCCGCAGGTGCGGGTAGAACTCGGTTGCCGCTTCTCGGGCGACGGGGTAGTCGGCGGGAATCGTGCCACGCTGCTCGGCGACTTGGCGCGCCGTATAGAGACGGATGATCCCGTCGAAGCGCGGGCTGTCGAAGTAGCTCTGCGTGTCAGCCAGATCTTGCTCGAACGGCGTCTGGTTCTTGGGGTCAGCGTCGGTGATGGCCATAGCTCACAGTACGACGCGGGGCGGGCGAGCGGGAACGATTCGGACTTGGGGAGGGGGCTGGAATCACCCCGGAGTCGGGCGGGAATCACTTCGGGTGGGGTACTACTTGGTGCCGAAGATGCGATCACCGGCGTCGCCGAGTCCGGGCAGGATGTAGCCGTGGTCGTCGAGCTGCCGATCGATCGCCGCTGTGTAGAGCGGTACCGACGGGTGGGCCTCGGTCAGTGCGGCTATACCTTCGGGGCAGGTCAGCAAGCAGACGAACTTAATGGACTTCGGATCGTGCTCGGCCAGCCGATCCACCGCGGCGATCGCGGAGTTCCCGGTCGCCAACATCGGGTCGACGACGATCACGTCCCGCTCGTGCAGGTCGCTAGGCATCTTGAAGTAGTATTCGACGGCCACAAGAGTTTTCGGGTCACGATAGAGACCGATGTGGCCAACTCTGGCCGACGGCACGACCTCGAGCATGCCGTCGAGGATGCCGGCACCAGCCCGCAGGATCGACACGAAGACGAGCTTCTTGCCGTCGACGACTTGACCTGTGGTGCGTTCCAGCGGGGTCTCGATCTCGATCTCGTGCGTCGCGATCTCACGAAGTACCTCGTAGGACATCAGCGCTGACACTTCTTGCGCCAGACGACGAAAGTTCTTGGTGGAAACCTCTTTTTGGCGCATCAAGGTGATCTTGTGCTGAATCAGGGGATGTTTGATGTGGTGCACTCCACCGGGACCGATGTCCATGTCGCCTCCTGGTCGCGTTCTAGAAAACTGTGCCGTCACTGGCAATACCCAGGGGCGGTAGACCGTCGCGAAGGCGCTGTGCCGACGCGCGTCCGGCCGCCCACGTGCCGCCCTCCAATATGCGCGCCAGCGGCAGCTGATCGGCGTCCAGCCCCAGTAGGGCGCGCACCAGTGGTGCGAGTTCATCGAGCAGCGCCACAGTCAACGCACGCCACTCGACCACCAGCTCGGCACCTGGGCTCCAGGTTTGTGTGGCGTTCCTGGGATCACGCAGACTCAGCGCCCCGGTATCCAGCAGCAGCCCGCCGTTTCGGTACTCAGGCAAACCAGTGAGGGTAGCGACGCCGGTCACTGTGACCCCGGCCCAGATGAACGGCTCGATAAGCGAGTAGGTCAGCCATTGGGACAGTTTGTGCAGCGGCAACCATCCTGCTGTCAGACCCGGGCCCGCCACCGCATCATGATGCCAGCAGTCTCCCAGTCGGTAGGTGCCGATGATGTTGTGCGACGGCCATATCGAAGACAATGAGGTCAGCAGATACGCCAGAATGTCGCGGGCATCCACCGGGCCCGGCTGCGTGGTGAGAGCGTCGAACAGCCCGCCGGGCCTGCCCTGCGGACCGAATAACTCGGGTTGCGCGGCCAGCGCGCCACCGAGCCGGTGCAATAACTGCACGCGCCCGGCAAGTCCCACGAGAGGGTTATCCGGCCTCACCTGCAGCACCTCGGCCAGCCGTTCCTCGGTCAGCGCGCTCAACGCCACGGCGTCTACCTGCAGCGGCCGAGCAGGATCGCTAGAGAACGCCCCGGTGAGGAACCCATGCCAGCTGGCGACAGCCAGGCCCTCCGATCGGCTGAACCGCGCCGTGGTGGCGCCTCGGTTCTCGAGAAAGCTCCAGCCGGCTCCGGCGCCGGCGTCGAGAAGCACGCTGAGCACCGTGATGTCGACCATGGCTCGGGCCCGCTGCTGAGGATCACAGTCTGAAAGCGCACGGTCGAGCTCGGCACGGCGGTCCACCCCGCCGGCCTCGAAATGGCGCCAACGGCTGTGGTAGGGGATAGCCAGGTCCGGGTAGCGGGCACGGGCGATGGCAGCGACTGCGTCGGCAGTGTCGTGCAGCCCGTTGTCGTGCACAGTGAACCAGCGGGACGCGCCAGCGCGGGCGCGTTCGAGCAGCTGCGCCGAGCGTGACCGCACTGCGCTCGTGGTGCGCAGAATAGCGGCGGCATCGGCCGGGCGAGCCGCACGCTGACCCGCATCGACGCCGGCGGAGTCGCTGCGCTGGGTCACGGGTCGAGCTCTCTGCCCTTGATCTTCTTGAGCTCCTCGGCATCAGGTGCCGCGCCGGGCGTGTAGTAGCCGGCCGCGGTCTTGGCGTCCATCTCGACCTGTGCATCCGCCGGAATCAGCTCATCGGGGATCGACACCCGCTCGCCGACCTCGATACCGGAGCCGGTGATTGCGTCGTACTTCATGTTGCTCATCGAAACCAGCCGGTGGATCTTGCTGATGCCGAGCCAATGCAGCACGTCGGGCATAAGTTCCTGAAACCGCATGTCCTGCACTCCTGCAACGCATTCGGTGCGAGCGAAGTACTGGTCAGCAGTGTCACCGCCAACCTGGCGCTTACGTGCGTTGTAGACAAGGAACTTCGTCACCTCGCCGAGCGCGCGGCCCTCCTTGCGTGAGTACGCCACCAGGCCGACTCCGCCCCGCTGGGCACCCTGAATGCACTCTTCGATCGCATGGGTCAGGTAGGGCCGGCAGGTGCAGATGTCGGAGCCGAAGACGTCTGAACCGTTGCATTCGTCGTGAACGCGGGCAGTCAGCTCAACTGCCGGATCCGACAAGTCACGTGGGTCGCCGAAGATGTAGATGGTCTGCCCGCCGATGGGGGGCAGGAATACTTCGAGATCCGAACGTGTCACCAGCTCGGGGTACATTCCGCCGGTCTCCTCGAAAAGCGCTCGGCGCAAATCGGTTTGACTGCATCCAAAGCGCCGAGCAACGCCAGGCAAATACCAGACGGGCTCGATGGCGGCCTTGGTCACCTGCGCGGCCCCGGTCGAGAGCAATACCTTTTCATCAGGACTGAGACGGCCCCGAACAATCGACTCGCTGATTTCGGGCAGGATCACCTGCGCCTTGGTGACCGCAATGGTGGGGCGGATATCGATGCCCTTGGCGAGTTCTTCGGCGAAAGCCTCGGCGACCATCGCCCCCCATGGATCCAGGCTGACAATCGAAGCGGCGTCACCCCACTGCGGATGTGGTCCGATGATGTCAGTCGGCGAGGTGTCGGTGAGATCGGCGCGGTGGTCGCGCGACAGTGCGCCTGCGGCGACCGCCAGCGCTCGGTAGATGCCGTAGGCGCCGCTGTGGGTCCCGATCACGTTGCGATGGGCCCGCGTGGCGGTGGTCCCTACGACGGGGCCGCGAAATGCGGCCGTAGGCGCACCCCACCGGATGCCCGGAGCATCGGCGCCGGCGCTGTGCGACGTCAGCCTGATGTGTCCGCCCGAAGACTTCGCGGGCGGCGGCACTGAGGCGTCGGCGGGCATCTGTCTTCTCGGCCTCCTCGGCTGCAGATCCTCGATTAGAGGAAAGGCGCAAGCATAGCCATTGGAAGCCATCGGCGCCGACAGCGCGGCATCGCCCCCACGGCGAGCGCGGGCGTTTTCGCGCCGGCACACCCGCTGAGACGACGAGCGGTGCGCTGAAGCATACGGTTTGGTTCAGATCGGCCAGCTTTCGCGCCGGTAGGCGGCGTCGAAGAACATCCACTCGTATCGCGATGTGGTCACGCAGTGGGCGCGAGCGGTTGTTTCCTCCCTCGGGGCCAGAGTCGGTCCGACCCGGTTAACTAGGCCCCGGACCTCAGTGACGGTCGCGGCGAACTCCTGGCCACCATAGCTGTCGATCCAACGCTGGTAGCGGGCGTCGGCGGAGCCCTGCTCCAACAAATCGGCGCCCACCTCAGCGTAGATCCAATAGCAGGGGAGAACGGCAGCCAAACCGTCGACGAAGCTGCCGGCATACGCGGTGGCCAGCAGATAGCTGTTGTAGGCCTGAGTGGTCGGAGTCACCGGCGCAGCATCGACGGCGTCTGCGCTAAACCCAAGCGCGGGGAGCAGCTCGGCATGCAGCGCCAGTTCTACGTCGAACACCTCGGCGGCGTGCCTGGCCAACATGGCGGTGTCGGCCAGCGTGGGCGCCTTGGCCGCGACCAACGCCAGTGTGTGAGCGTAGGCGCGCAGGTAGTGAACGTCTTGCGCCACGTACTGGGCGAACGCGTCGGGGTCGAGGCTGCCGTCGGTGAGGCCCGCGATGAACGGATGGGCGGTGATCGCCTGGACGACCGGATCGATCTCGGTCCACAGTCGCCCCGACCACGAATCAGGATCGGCAGGGCCGAGGCGCGGAGATGCGCTGTTGGTCTGAGTCATGGCGATCATCCTTTCAGCGATGAGCACGGAAAAGTCCGGTCCGCCTCGTCGTAATTCCGAGACGCCGCGAATCCATCCTCTACAACCAGGTGTAGACCGATGGCTCCCACCCCCAGCGCGGCGGCGCAGGGCGCACTTGGCACACTGAGTGCATGGCCCAGATAACCCTGCGTGGGAACGCGTGCAACACTGTCGGAGAACTGCCCGCGGTTGGCTCGCCAGCGCCTGACTTCACTCTCACCGGCGACGACCTCGGCCCAGTCAGCTCCAAACAATACCACAACAAGCCTCTGCTGCTGAACATCTTTCCCTCGGTGGACACTCCTGTTTGCGCTGACAGCGTCCGGATATTCAACCAACGTGTGGCCATGGGCGGAGCGTCCGTGCTGTGTGTCTCCAAGGATCTACCCTTCGCGCAGAAACGGTTCTGCGGCGCAGAGGACATCGAGAATGTGAAAATCGCGTCTGCCTTCCGAGATAGCTTCGGCGAGGACTACGGCATGACCATCGCCGACGGCCCGATGGCGGGCCTGCTCGGCCGTGCGGTGGTGGTGATCGGGGCAGACGGCAACGTGGAGTACACCGAACTGGTACGCGAGATCGGGCGGGAGCCCGACTATCACGAGGCACTTGCAGCACTGGGTCTGTGAGCCGACACACACCCTAGATGGTCGCACCCGCCCATAGATCACTGTTGGATTCCGGTACCGCATCGCATTGATTCACCCTCCTGCGACAACCCGGATATCCCTCCACAGGTGGTGTAGAAGTGGTCATAGTGACTGTTGTTAGTCACAGTCCAGCACCAACGGGGTGCTGGCATCTGGGAAACGGTGGAAGTGCAATGCGACGCGTCCTTGTCCTCGTAATCGGTCTCGCGCTGCTGGTGGCGACGCCCGGCCTGGCGACCGCTGACGTCACCCGGTCGGCGACCAACCAGAAGGCTGTAGAAGTCGTGATCGAACGCGCAGTCTCCCAGCGCGGCGTCCCGTTCGCCTACGGCGGTGGCGACGCGTCGGGTCCGACCAAGGGCACCGTGGAGGTGCCCCAATCCGGTGATTCAGCCCCGGTAGATCAAGCCGCTGCCGACGCCACTTCGATTGAACTGGCGCCTGGGCTTATCGTGCCTAACCTCAACCCCGTCACCACCCCCGCGCCCGAGCCGCAACGAATCGAGGCCGTCGGCTTCGATTCGTCGGGCCTCATCGTGTACGCCTACGCCGGCGCCGGGGTGAAGTTGCCACGCTCATCAGGCGAGCAGTACAAGGTCGGCCAGAAAGTTATGCCGAGTCTCGCTCTGCCCGGCGATCTGCTGTTCTACGGCCCTGAGGGAACTCAGAGTGTGGCGCTGTTCATCGGTAACGGCCAGATGGTCGAGACCACCAACGAGGGTGTGACGGTCTCGCCGGTCCGCACCAAGGACATGACCCCGTACTTGGTCCGCATCATCGCCTGATACCCGACATCTCCCGGACGGCGCGGATTCCGCGTCGTCCGGATTGGGTTTCGCAGCATATTCACCATCGACGAGGTGCGCCCGTAAGGCGTGGCGGCGATGCCGATGCCGCGGCCGGGCCCAGCGCCTCAAACCGGGGAGCATCACGCCCGGTCGGGAATTTCGCATACCGAGTTGCTCGGCTACCGAGTTACCTGTGCCGCACTCAGCACATCATCTCCGACCGAGCAGCAAACTGATCTGCCGCATCGTCAGTTATTTGCCAGATTCCTGCCTCCTGGACTCGCTGAGCAGGATATGACTTCGGTAACGCGCCCCGCTTCGAGTGGAACCTGCTTTGCGGGCCGATGCCGCTGCCGACGCACAGGACTGTTCCCGATCACCCCGGAGGCCTGCTACAGCAACACAAATTGCGCAATTGCCGGGTGTCACTTAATCTCGACTCACCCTAGGCCGACGAAGTCAACGTCGACAGCGATCCGGACAGCCAAGACGACGGCTCCACCCCGGACGTTGACAGCACGGACAACAGTGTGGGCTCTGATGAAGCGACATCCAGCGGGGGAGAGGCCGACGGGGGGCAACACCTCCACTGCGGCAAGCGGCAATTCAGAGCCGAAGTCGGAATCCTCCCCCGGGTAGCTCACCCAGAAGCAGGCTGGCAAAAGTGCTGGCGCGCAAGGCAATCACAGATGACGGCGGCGGTTATTGGCTGCGCGGTCCAACAACGGCACCCGACCTCACGGAGAGCGTCCCGCCTAAACTACACATATGACGCAGGGTGCTGATCCGGACAACGTCGTCGCCAAAGGCCTACTGAAGGTCGAGGACTGCCTAGATGCCAGCGGCGAAATCGCGTTGCCACCCGGAGTCAATCTGATCTCGTTGATCGATCGCAACATCGCCAGCGTCGGAGATTCGATCGCGTATCGCTATCTGGACTTCACCGGGCCCGGGGGCGGTCAA
>DAOUYK010000233.1 GCA_030666145.1 Mycolicibacterium sp.
ACCACCAAATAACACTGTGAAAACACAATAAAGTTACGGCGGTCCATAGCGACAGGGAAACGCCCGGACCCATCCCGAACCCGGAAGCTAAGCCTGCCAGCGCCGATGATACTACCCACACGGGTGGAAAAGTAGGACACCGCCGAACACAAATTAAAGTCCTTTGCCCCCCAATGCTATTGGGGGGCAAAGGCATTTGTGCAAGAAATTCGACCTTTATTGTTGAGCCGCTCGAAGCTGATTATGAGATGCGATATCGTTCGCCGCTTGGGTCTGCCCTGCTCTTGGGTGCTCTGGCTCTTGCCGTCAGCGCGTGCGGCGGCGGTGACTCCGGAGATCTGCGACGTGGCTCCACGCCCGCGGCAACCAAAGCGGAGTCCCCCGAGAAGGCGCAGCCGTCTGTTGAGCTGGTGGGCTCCGGGTTTTAGCTGGTGGACTCCGGGTTCGGGCAACGCGACGAATATGTGCGAGGCGCTGTTATCGTCACCACGAATGACCCGGAATCCGTCGGGGAGTACGTCACAGCCTCGGTGAACTTTATGAACCAGGCGGGCTAATCATGGCGGATCATCCAGGCCGGGACCGGTTCACCGGTCGGCGGGTCGTAACAGCAGCGGGCACCAGTTCTGATCGAGCGGTCGAGATGTCCGGCCAGCGCAGGACTCACCTCTTCGATGGTTTTTATGGCATCGCGGACACGGGCGGTGACCGCCTTGCGGGCCCGCTCGATCGGCTCGTTCGCCGCGATCCGCGGCTTGCCGCGGAGCCCGGTTGCCCGACGGACCTCGCCAAAGATCTGTTCGCGTTCGAGTTCGAGTCTTTCGACCATGGCCGCGCTGTCGGAATGGTTGGCAACATCGATTTCGGCATCGATCTGAGCTAGCCGAGTCCGGTAGGCGTCGAGCGCTTTTAGGTCGAGCGTGGTGTCGCTCACCGTATGGTCGAACGCGTCGGGGTTAGCTAGGCGAAGCGCCGAGATCTCCCGGCCTGGCGCGCGTATCAGGGCGGCAAGATCTGCCAGCCCTTTCCGATGGCCGACGTTGCCCTCATCGGGACCGAAGCGGATGCGCCAGATCGCACCGGAGCGCACCATCTCGGCCGCGGTCTCCGGTGAGGAAGACGCGAGAGCAGAGCGCGATCGAAGAGCGGTCAACATCTGTCGGCTGACCTCGGCCCAGCGGGTCGCGCCGAGCGCTTCGGCTATAGCGATGGAACGCTCGAAAGCGGCGTCGGCTTTTTCGTGATCGCCCAGAGCCGCGGCAAGGATCCCAATCGTGTGGTCAAACGGGCCGGCGAACGCCACGACTGCACCGTTCACACCACATGCCCCCGACAGCGGTGAAACCTCGCACAGAACCTCCCGGCAGAGGTCTTCTAGATCGAGAGCCGCTGCAGCCGTAGCCAAGTGTGGGATGAAGACCGAGCGCAAGTACGAGCCCTCACTGCGCCAACCCCCCGATGCCACCACTGTCGCGAGCTCACGAGACGCAAGGGCCAGGTCGCCGGCTTCCGCATATGCCGAAGCCGCAACAGCGTGGGCGTGCACCGGGGTTCCGACCCAGTGCGCCACTGCGTCACGAGCCAATTGCCGATATTGGTCGGGATGGTTGACCAAACCTGCTAATGCGATTCGTTGTGACATGTAAACGTTGCCAGTGTCGGGTTCAGCAATGGCCTCGCCGAACTCAGCCGCCTCGTCGATCAGCTGTCGTCCTGCGTCGGCGTCACCGTCGAGTAGTGCCAGAGCTGCTCGACGGGTGAGCATCATGTATCTATCTCGCGGCTGGTCGCGCTGCTCCAGCATCGCGAACCACCGATCGAGTACTCCGCGGAAGGCGGGCGAGCCGGCCTCCAACAGACCGTTGGCCTCAAGAAGCAGACCCTCGATCTGGCGGTCGATATCGTGGAGCCGGCCCGAGACGGTCGCGATCTGGTGACCGATGTCGGCCCGCTCCCAGCCGGTGCCCGGTCCCCACAAGATGTCGTGACGGGCCAGTAGACACTCGATGAGAGTGACGTCGTCGCCGAGCTGCTGGCCGAGTTTCAACGCTTCCTCACTCAGTGGGGCTGCCCGCGGGCGATCAGCTTCGACGGAATGCTGGAGCTCGCGGGCGAGGGCCGCGGTGAGACGAGCCCGCAGCTCGGGGTGTTCATTACCGAGCCCCCCAATCGCATCTTCGATCGTCGAGACAATCTCGTCGCGCGGCGCGGCGAAGCGGGCACCCAACCGTTGCACCGCCAGGGCTACTTGGGCTCGCTCAGCTGGGTCGGTAGCGAGGCGGGCCGCATCGGCTAACACGTCGCGGGCCTGTTTGGGCGCACCCGACCGAGCGCGGTCCTCCGCTTCTTCGCGAAGCAGGGCAACTAGTTCGCCCGCCGCGAGCTTGACACCGGAATTGGCCACCGCGGTCCGGGCGCGATGCAGCAGCGTGGCGGCTTCGGTGAACGCTGACCGGGTCCGCTCCTCGGCGGCGGCCCGTCGGGCCCAAGCGATCGTGGCCTGCGGAGAGCTGCGCCCCACCGCTCTCGCGTGATGCAAAGCGATCTCGGCCGCCTCGACCTGACCGCCGCGAGCCACCCGGTCAGCCAAAGCCTCGGCAATCCGGAAATGACGCTCCAACCTGCCCTTCGCGTCCTGCTTGGCGTAAAGGGTCTCGCGGAACACGTCATGGGCGAAGCACGATCGGCCATCACTGTCATAGCGCAGCAAGCCAGCGTCGACGGCCTCATCCAGTGCGCCAATCACGGCTGCGATGGTCGAATCGGTCGCAGCGGCCAAGACATCGGGCAGAATATGTCTACCGGCGACCGCAGCGGCATCGAGCGCGGCACGAGTAGCTTGGGGCAGGCCGCGAACGCGACGGGCGACCGCCTCGGTGACCGCCCCAGGCAACCCGGTGTCCCCCGCGCCGGCAAGCCGGGCCAGCTCGGTGACGAACAAAGGGTGACCACCGGTGCGGTGAAACAGCGTATCGACGTAGGCAGCGTCCACATCACCGGCCAACTCGCCAACGAGCAGTTCAACCTCGGCCCGGTTGAGTCCCCCTAGGTTGAGATGGCGCGAGTGTCCCGTCAGCTCTCTGAGCCGACCTAAGCTATCGCTGTCGATCTCGTCATGGCGATACCCGCCAAGTAGCAGGACGCCCGGCCGCCCCCGCCTAGTTACAAGATGTTCGAACAGATCGAACGTCGACGGGTCAGCCCACTGCAAGTCGTCGATGACGATCACGACCGCTCGGGTCTCCGCCAACGCGGCCAGCCAACGCGCAAGCGCATCGAACAACAGGAATCGGTCGCCTTCGGCCACGTCGGGGTCGTGGCCGGTGGAAAGGGAACGCGCGATCGCCGCGAGAAAGCGGCGCTCACGCCCGGCCGCCTCGACCGCCTGCTCGAAGCCGACCTGTTCGACCAGATCGCCGGTGGCCTCCATCCACGGCCAGAACCCCGGGGCGGCCCCCGAAGCTCGGCAGGTGCCCCACCCGACCACGCCATCGACATCGTCGCGCCCGAACTCGTCGAGCACGTCACTCAGCAGGACAGTCTTGCCCACTCCGGCCGTGCCACTCACCAGCACCGCCCCGCCACGACCCGCGGCCGCCGCCCGAATGGCATTGCGCAACGTACGTCGAGGCCCTTCACGACCGATGACCGTAGATGTCCCGGAGACGTCCATCCCTGGCTCCAAATAGCTGATCGTGGTAGCCGCCAGATGAGTTGCCAGATCGGATCTGGCAGAACTCCCATAGATCTGGCGCCTACAGGATGACAGGCCATCACAACGCAATCACAACTAGGGGCACAACCATGACTTTTGACCCAAACGAGTACAAGACCACCACCCGCCAGCAGTGGGAGGAATATGCCGATGGATGGGCGGCATGGGCTCCGTTGCTTGAGCGGTGGCTTGGTGACGCAACCCAGACGATGCTCGACATGGCCGACCTCACCAGCGGCAGCCGTGTCCTCGACGTCGCCGCCGGGGCCGGGGGGCAAAGCATCAGCGCCGCCAAACGGGTCGGCCCCACCGGCCGTGTGCTGGCGACCGATTTGTCGCCCACCATCCTTACCTACGCCGAGAAGGTCGCCGCCGGGGCCGGGCTGAGCAACCTCTTTACCCGTGAGCTCGACGGTGAACGCCTCGCCGAGCTCGAACCCGGATCATTCGACGCCGCGATCTCTCGGGTCGGGTTCATCTATTTTCCGGACCGACACGCCGCCCTCACCGGCATTCACCACGCCCTACGCGACGGAGGCAAGTTCGCCACGATCACCTACTCAACGGCCGCGAACAACGAGTTCTTCTCGATCCCGGTCAAACTGATCCGCGAAGCGGCGCGACTGCCGGCGCCCGCACCCGGCCAACCCGGCCCCTTCTGCCTCGCCGACCCCGACGTGTTGTCCTCGGAGCTGACTGCAGCCGGTTTCCACGACATCCGCATCGAGGTCGTAAAGGCCCCGGTCCGGCTCCCCTCGGCTGCTGAATGCGTGCGATTCGAGCGAGAATCTTTCGGAGCCCTACATCAGATGCTCGGCGGTCTCGACCCCGACGCCCGCGACAAGGTGTGGGCCGACATGAAGACCGAGCTGAAGCAGTTCGAAACCGCTGACGGCTTCGTCGGGCCCTGCGAACTGGTGATCGCCGGAGCCACCCGATGAGCGGCGAGTCGGTCGATCCATTTGCCCTGGTGGTGGCTCCTATTGGTTTGGAGCCACGCCGGGTGTCTAGTTGTGCGTATCTTGCGCGGACAGATATATATTTCGTTGCTCTTGGCGTTTGGTGATTCAGGCTGTGTTGGCTGTACTAGAAAGTCGCAGGTGAAAGCCTTGGTTATGTTGGCTAGCAACGGCTGCTGTTAGTTCTACTGCGTACGATCTGCGTACGATCTGCGTACGATCGCACCGGTTGCGTCAACGCCTGCAACCTTCCAAGTCCAGCGCGCCGGCGGATGGTCGATGCGCTTCGTTCCGCTCGCCTGAGAGCCGGGGGCCGATCATCAGCTGCTCGCCGCTTCCGGGCAGTAGTACTTGTAGATGATCTCCCACGCGGCGGTGACCGCCGCCCGCAACTCCGGTGGTGTGCCGGTCGCGACCCGCGCACCGAACGCCCGCGCACTGGTCCCTTCGCGCACTGGTCAACAATTCGGTCTATTACGGCCGAGGTCGACTGGGCTTCATCGACCATTGAGGCCGCTAATTCCTCCGAGATACCTGGCACGGCCGCCACTTGCTCGGTGAGTGTCAGCGGATCTTGCTCGGTGAGTGTCGGCGGATCTTGCTCGGTGAGCGTC
>DAOUYK010000259.1 GCA_030666145.1 Mycolicibacterium sp.
CAACGAGCTGCTGTACGTCAGCGGACGCGATGACGAGATGATCGTTTCCGGCGGCGAGAACGTCTTTCCCGCCGAGGTCGAGGATTTCGTTAGCGGCCATCCCGACGTCATCGAAGCGACCGCGCTTGGCGTCGAAGACAAGGACTGGGGTGCCCGGCTGCGTTGCTTCGTGGTCAAGGCTGAGGGTTCGGAAGTCGACGAAGATGCCATCAAGACGTATGTAAAGGACAACCTGGCCCGTTACAAGGTGCCGCGCGAGGTGATATTCCTCGAAGAGCTGCCGCGCAACCCCACCGGTAAGGTCCTCAAGCGTCAACTCCGCGACATGGAGGTGGACTAGTCACGGCGAGCGACACCAATAGTCGCCAGTAGTCCCCTGCTTAGGGATCGCGTGTTCCTAGCGGCCGCGCGGAAGCGTGTTAGGCACCGCCCAGAAGCTTGGCAGGCACCGCGTGGAAGCCCTAGGGATCGCGCGGAAGCCCTAGCAGTCGTTCGGCGATGATGTTCAGCTGTACTTCGGACGTTCCGCCGTAGATGGTGGTCGCACGGCTGGCGAGTAGGTACTCGGCCCAGCGTCCGGCGGGTTGCTCACGGTCGCCGATCGCCGCGTCAGTGCCGAAAGAGGTCACCGCGAACTCCGCGTACCCCTGCCCCGTACGCATTGACAGCAATTTCGAGATCGCCGCTGCGGGCATCGGATCGCCCCCGGCCAGAGTCAGCAATGTGGACCTCATGTTGAGGATCTTGGCGGCGTGCCCCTCGGCGATCAGTATCCCCGCGTGGTTCTGCGCGATCTGGTCGAACTGCCCGTCACCCACGAACTCAACGAACCGGTCCAGGCTGGGCAGGAACGCTGGTTCGCTGCCGCCGATCGACACTCGTTCGGCGGTCAGGGTGTTGCGGCTGACTTCCCACCCGCGGTCGAGGTCGCCGAGCACCATGTCGTCGGGCACGAAGACATCGTCGATGTAAACGGTGTTGAACATTGCGTTGCCGGTGAGCTCACGCAGCGGCTTGGTCTCAACGCCCTCACTCGACATGTCGAGCAGGAAATAAGTGATGCCATTGTGTTTGGGAGTGCTGGGGTTGGTTCTTGCCAGCAGCGCCCCCCACTGCGAGTGCTGGGCGCCAGTGGTCCAGATCTTCTGGCCGGTGATGCGCCATCCGCCGTCGACCTTGGTGGCCTTGGTGGACAGGCTCGCCAGATCGGAGCCCGCGCCGGGTTCGGAAAACAGCTGACACCAGATCACCTCGCCGCGGAACGTCGGCGGCAGGAACCGCTCCTTCTGCGAGTCGGTGCCGAACGCCACGATCGACGGAATGAGCCAGGCGGCAATGCCCATTGCGGGCCGTCGCACCTGCCCGGCGGTGAACTCCTGGGCGATGATGATCTGCTCGACCGGGTTTGAGGCACGTCCCCACGGCGGCGGTAGATGAGGTTGCACCCAGCCGCCTTCGGCGATCGCGGCGTTGCGTTTCTCGCGTGGAATAGCCTTGAGCGCAGCAACTTCGGATCGGACCTCGGCGCGCAGGTTCTCGGTCTCGGGGTCGAGGTCGATGTTCAGCGTGCGCATGCCGGTCGTGGTCGCGAGGTCGACGACTCGCTGCGGGTACTCGGCGGCCCGACCGAAGCCGGCTGCAAGCACCAGAGCGCGTCGGTAGTAGACGTTGGTGTCGTGCTCCCAGGTGAATCCGATGCCGCCGTGCACCTGGATGCAGTCCTGGGTGCAGTGCTGAGCGGCTAGCGGCGCCAGCGTGGCAGCCACCGCCGCGGCGAACTCGAAAGCGTTGCCGTTTTCGGTGGTTTCATTTTCGGTGCCCTCGTCGATGGCTCGCGCCGCGTCCCACACGGCGGCGGTGGCCCGCTCGGTCTCGGCGATCATGCTTGCGCACTTGTGCTTGATAGCCTGGAACTGGCCGATCGGCCTGCCGAACTGTTCGCGGATCTTGGCGTAGGCCGCGGCGGTGTCGGTGGCCCACCGCGCGACACCGATCGCCTCGGCAGACAACAGCGTCGAGATCAGTGCGCGCGCATGATTGCGGCTCAGATTAGAGAGCACGCGGTCCTCGGATACCTCGACGGCGTTGGCGCGCACATGGGCGACTGGCCGCAGCGGGTCGACGCTGGGGACGGGCTCGATCTCGAGCTGATCGGCGTCGACGATGATCCACGTGTCGCCGGATGCCCCTTGGCCCAGGCCGGCCACTGGCAGCACTAGCACTGAAGCCTGCGCTGCCGCGGGTACCGCGCGGATCTCGCCGCGGATCATCAAGCCGTCGCCGTCGCCGTGACGGGTTGCGGTCAACCCCGAGTCGATTGCGTAGGTGCCAATGACGTCGCCGGACGCCAGGAGGTTGAGGGCGGCGGCGTTGGGGTCGTGTGCGGAGATCAACGCGCTGGCGACGGTCGACGGCACGAAGGGGCCCGGCACGGCTCCATAACCGAACTCCGCGACAACGATTGCCAACTCGAGGATGCCGAAACCCTGCCCGCCGACCGATTCGGCGAGGTGAACACCCGGTAGTCCCTGCTCAGCGGCGGCTTTCCAGAAGGGCGGGGGGTTCGGTATCGGGGTCTCGAGGGCATCGTGCAGCACCTCGGACGGCACAACCCGTGCCACCAGTGACCGCACTGAATCGGCCAGGTCGTTGTGCTCGTCTGTGATCGCGATGGGCATCGTCGCCTCCTCCGTTGGGGGCTGGCTAACCAGTTGGTTGGGACCGAGACTACCTGGGCACCTGGTTCATCAAGTTGGCGAGGTCCCGCCCGTCTCGCAGCCGTGTGCAGTTGTCCACGGCGCACTCCAGGTAGCGGCGCATGGTGTCGGCGGTGTACCAGGACACGTGCGGGGTCAGCACCACGTTGTCCAGCTCGAGCAGCGGATTGCCGGCCGGCACCGGCTCCACGGCGAAGACATCGAGACCTGCCGCGGCAAGCTGTCCGGAGCGCAGCGCTTCGACGAGTGCGCCCTCGTCGACGATTGGGCCTCGCGAGGTATTGACGAGGACGGCGCCGGACTTCATCCGCCCTAGCGTGTCGCAGTCGAGCAGCCCGGCGGTGCGTTCGGTCAGCGGCAGATGCAGCGAGACGATATCGCTGACGGTCAGCAGGTCGTGCAGGCTGCGCCAACCTGGGTGCCCGTCATCGGAGGTACTGGTGTGCAGGACCTTCGAAGGTTCAGTGCCCATCGCCGCGACGATGCGCTCGACACGTTTGGCGATATTGCCGTAGCCGATCAGACCGACCGTGCAGCCGCCGACATCGCGCACGGTTTCACCGAGAGTGGGGTCGGACGGCCAGCCGCCGCCCGCCCGGGTGGCTCGATCGAGTTCCGGCAGCCGGCGCAGTGCGGCCAGCATCAGCAGCACCGCTCCCTCGGCTACCGACGCCGCGTTTGCGCCGGGCATGTTGGCGACGGCGATGCCACGCGCCGTCGCGACGTTGACATCGATCGTGTTCACCCCGGCACCCATTTTGTGTACGAGCCGCAGACGCGACGCCTTGGCGAGGTCGTCGCCGGAGAGGGGGCGCAGTACATGCCAGATCACTTCGGCGACGGGCAACTCGCGATAGAAGGTCTCATCGTCGTCCTCGGCGCAGTACCGAATATCGAGCCATTCCGTCAGTGGAGCAAGGAATTCCAACACCTTGTTGCCGGATTCGAAGTGAGCCAGGACTTTCAACAGAATTTCACCACCGGCGCGCGATCCACTCGGCGATAGTATCGGCCTTCTCGGTGCGGGCACCCGGCGTGGTGAAATAGTGATCGGTGTCGATCGTGCATTGCATTTTGTCGGAGCCGCCGAGCGCAGCGTATATCCGCTGAGCGTCAGAGGGGTACACACCGGTGTCCTGGTCGGCGTTGATCACCAGTGCCGGGCAGCTGATGCGGGCCAGGTGCGGCTCGGCGCGGGTTTGCGCGTAACGCAGGCTCCACATGCCGATCCAGCTGCGAAGCGTGCAGGCTGCGGCGATACCGTGGCTGGACCTGTTTGCCTTCACCGGCACGCCCGCGTAGCACATGTTGGCAGGGCGCCTCGTCGGCTCGAGGGCCGGATCGATCATCCGCGGATCTGCCCAGGTGCGCATCACCGTGAACGGTCGGTCGGAGAATCCCGCGGCGCGCACTCTGAGGAGTTCGGCCTCGGCCCAGTCGGTGATGGCGTCGTTCCTGGCGGCCTGTGTGGCCCGATAGCGCTGTACGAACTGTTCATCGTAGGGCGGCCCGTTGCGCTCGTTGAACAAATCCAGGTCGGGATCCGTTGCGATGGCGTCGCCTTCGTCCACCACCGCAGCATCCATCCACGCGGTCAGTACATCGGGGCGTCCGGGGTGGGCGGCGCTAGCCACGTAGCCGTCGGCCGGAGGAAGATCATCGAGTCCGGCCGCGGGACGCATCCCGTCCAGCGGGGTGACATGTCGGTCCCCGGCGTTTGCCTGATAGGCAGCCA
>DAOUYK010000056.1 GCA_030666145.1 Mycolicibacterium sp.
GAGCTGGCGGTCCAGGAATTCGGTGAACGCGATACCGAAGCATTCGTCCGCGCGGTGACCAATGCCAAGACCACACTGGCCCAAGCGCTCAACGTGCGGCACATCCTCGACGACGCGGTGCCCGAAACCCCGCAGCAGCGCCGCGACCTGCTGACGCGGGTGATCGTCGCCGCCGCGAAGGCCGACCAGGAGCTCGAAGCCCAGCGTGAGGCCTTCGCTAAACTGCGCGACCTGCTGATCAATGCGCCCAGCCGCTTGGACACGCTCACCCAGCAGATGGTGGAATCAACTAGCCGGCTGGGTCCAGCCGAGCAGACGTTGGGCAACCTACAGTCCCAATTCGCTGAAGCGGCACTGGTTTCGGTGTCCGACAACGTCGACGAAGCCAGACAACGGCTGGCATTCGCCGAACAGAACATCGACACCGGCCGCGAACTGGTCTCGCGCCCAGCTCGCCGACAGCTCGGTTTGGTCGACGCCATCCACAATGCCGAGGCCGCACTCGGTCAGGCCCGTACGCTGCTGGACGCCGTTGACAGCGCCGCCACCGATATCAACCGGGCGGTGGCCGGCCTGCCGTCGGTGATCGACGACATCCAGAACGGCATCAATCAGGCGGGCGCACAGCTCGCACGGGGCAACGTCGCGATAGCAGCAGAACTCAGCACCGCTCGCGATGCCGCGGTTCAGGCGGTATCGCAGGCACAGAACACGGGTGACTCTGACCCACTCGGCGCCTTCGCCCGGTTGACCCAGGCCGATGCCGAGCTGGATCGCCTGCTGGAAGACGTCGTCCAGGAGAGGGAAACCACTGAACGTCTGAGCCGAACCTACGACCAAGCACTGTTCAACGCGCAGTCCCGGGTGCGTTCGGTCTCCGATTACATCGACACCCGCCGCGGTGTCGTCGGCCCGGAGGCGCGCACTCGGCTGTCGGAGGCCGAGCGGCAGCTGCAGGCAGCCCGGGACAAGCGCTCGACCAACCTGACCGAGGCCACCGCACACGCCAACAGCGCTGCCATGCTGGCCGCCAAGGCCCAATCGCTGGCCAACGCCGATGTCGTCGCCGCCCAACGCCACTTCAACGGACCTCGTGGCGGTGGCCGCGGCGGCGGTCAGCTGGGCGCCGTAATCGGGGGCATCCTGCTCGGCAACGTGCTCTCCGGCGCGATGCGCGGCGGATTCGGCGGCGGCGGATTCGGTGGCGGATTCGGCGGCGGCGGATTCGGTGGCGGATTCGGCGGTGGTGGGGGCGGCATGAGTGGCGGCGGCGGGCGCTTCTGACGCCGTGTTGAATTCTGGTGTGCCCTCAGACCGTACAATCGGCCGATATCACGATCTCCACGCACACCAGAACCGTGCCCCGAGCTAGCAGCCCTTGAGGCGCACTGCCAGGTAGTCGGCGACTGCGTCGATCGCAACCCGCTCCTGGGTCATCGCGTCACGCTCGCGAACCGTCACGGCGTGGTCATCGAGCGAATCAAAATCCACGGTGACGCAGTAGGGCGTGCCGATCTCGTCCTGGCGACGATAGCGGCGGCCGATAGCGCCGGCATCGTCGAACTCGATGTTCCACAAGTTGCGCAACTCGGCAGCCACGTCGCGCGCCTTCGGCGACAGGTCGGCATGCCGCGACAGCGGCAGCACCGCCGCTTTGACCGGCGCCAGCCGCGGGTCCAGCCGTAGCACGGTGCGTTTGTCGACGCCGCCCTTGGCGTTCGGCGCCTCGTCCTCGTGGTAGGCGTCGACGAGGAAAGCCATCAGCGAGCGAGTCAGCCCGGCCGCCGGCTCGATGACGTAGGGCACGTACCGGGCCTCAGAGGCCTGATCATAGAACGACAGGTCTGCACCGGAATGCTCTGAATGCGTAGATAAGTCGAAGTTGGTGCGATTCGCTACACCCTCGAGCTCACCCCAAGGGTTGCCGGTGAAGCCGAACTTGTACTCGATGTCGACGGTGCGGTCGGAGTAGTGCGACAACTTCTCCTTCGGGTGCTCAAAGAGCCGAAGGTTCTTGTCCTCGATACCGAGGTCGACATACCACGCCAACCGGGTGTCGATCCAGTACTGGTGCCATTCGGCTGCAGTGGACGGCTCGACGAAGAACTCCATCTCCATCTGTTCGAACTCCCGCGTTCGGAAGATGAAGTTGCCCGGCGTGATCTCATTCCGGAAGCTCTTGCCGATCTGGCCGATGCCGAACGGCGGCTTTTTGCGTGCAGTGGTGACTACGTGGGCGAAGTTGACGAAGATGCCCTGGGCGGTCTCCGGGCGCAGATAGTGCAGACCATCTTCGGTCTCGATCGGGCCGAGGTAGGTCTTCAGCATCATGTTGAAGTCGCGCGGCTCCGTCCACTGCCCCTTTGTCCCGCAGTCCGGGCAGCCGATATCGGACATCGGCACCGATTCAGGATCGATGGTGACGCCCTTTTTCGCCTCCCTGTCGCTATAGGCCTCTTGCATGTGATCCTGTCGATGCCGCTTATGGCAGCCCAGGCATTCGACCAGCGGATCGTTGAACACTTCGACGTGACCGGAGGCCGCCCACACCTCGCGCGGCAGGATGATGGAGCTGTCGAGCCCCACGACATCGTCGCGGCCGGTGACGACCGAACGCCACCACTGCCTCTTGATGTTGTCCTTGAGTTCGACGCCGAGCGGACCATAATCCCAGGCGGACTTGGTTCCGCCGTAGATCTCACCGGACTGAAACACCAGACCACGACGTTTGGCAAGGTTTGCAACGGTATCGATGATCGAGGAAGACGGAGCCACGGCTCAACAGCGTACCGAGGTCGGGCGGGCGGTTCGGTCGTGAGCGAAGGTGATCACGACATCGGTGGTCAGCCGATCAGCCCGCGCCGCACGTCAGCACCGGTAGCCAACACCATCAGAATCAGCGTGCGCAGCGCATCTTCGGTCAGGCCGGCGCCCGGGAAGTTGTAGCGCAGCAGCACGTCTCCGGTCTTCCTCGACCGGCCCTGCCCGCTGCCGATTTTCTCCGCTCCGACTTTCTCCACAAGTGACACAGTGCCGAGCAGCGTGTCACGAGCGTGCTTGGCGACGTCGGCACGGACCTTGCTGTCCAGCGGCAAATCCCAGGCCAGAATCTGGGTTAGCGAAACCAGGTCGAGGCCTTGGGCGATGGTGACGACCCGTAACGAGGCGAAGGTGCCGTCGTGCTGGACAGTCAGTGCGCCGTCATCCTCGTGTTGAACGGGAAAGATCTCCTCGAGCACAGCGGTGAGGCGAGCCGAGAGCTCGATCGAGTTTCCCATCCGGGTCCTAGGCTCTACCGAAGCGTCGGTTGCGATTGACATACTCTTCGCAAGCGGCCCACAGGTCTCGGCGGTCATAGTCGGGCCAGAGCTTGTCCTGAAAGATGTACTCGGCGTAGGCCGCCTGCCAGAGCAGAAAATTGCTCGCGCGTTGCTCCCCCGATGTTCGGATGAACAGGTCGACGTTCGGGATGTCGGAGCGGTGCAGATGCTTGGCGAACATCGCTTCGCTGATGCGAGCGGGATTGACCTTGCCGTCCACCGCCTGCTGCGCGAGTTCGCGCGCCGCCTCGACGATCTCGGTGCGGCCGCCATAGTTCACGCAATAGTTGATGGTGATGACGTCGTTGTCGACGGTCATCTGCTCGGCGATGTCGAACTCCTTGGTGACGCTGCGCCACATCCTGGGCCGCGAGCCGACCCATCGCATCCGCACGCCCATGTCGTTGAGGTTCTCCCTGCGGCGTCGCACCACCTCACGGTTGAAGCCCATCAGAAATCTGACTTCCTCGGTGCTGCGCTTCCAGTTCTCGGTGGAGAACGCGTAGACCGTGAGGTGTTTGATACCGATCTCGATAGCGCCACAGGTGATGTCGATGAGCACCGCCTCACCCATCTTGTGGCCCTCCGTGCGCCCCAGGCCGCGCTGGGTAGCCCATCGGCCGTTTCCGTCCATCACCACCGCGACGTGATTGGGCACCTGGTCAGCCGGAATCTGGGGCGCCGAAGCCTTGGAGGTGTGCTGTGGCGGGCGAGCGAACTTGCCGTTGGTGCGGGGTGGCAATTCTGGGAAGGCGACGGGCCAGTTCGACTTGTCCGGGAAGGTGGGATAGCTCTCAGGCGCTGGGGGGAGCTGCGGATAGCTGTTCTTCCCCGTCCGCTTGGTTGCCATGCGTCATATCCTGCCCGATGCCCCGCGCTATCACCCGAACGCCATGCTCGGTGGCTGCACGATTATCCCGGCACACGCGCTCGACCAGTGGCAACGTTCGCAGCTGCCGTTCCAGATGCCACTGCAGGTGCGCGGCCACAAGCCCGCTGGCCTGGCTGCGATGCTGCGACGAAGACGCCTGCGCATGGTCCCAATCGCCTTCGTAAAGCGCAGCCATCAGGTCCAGCACACCCTGCGGCGGCGTCACCGACCCGAACGGTCGGCAGTGCACACACACGCTTCCGCCCGCCGCGACATGGAACGCCCGGTGCGGGCCCGGGGTCGCACACCGGGCGCATTCGGTCAATGACGGCGCCCACCCGGTGATCCCCATCGCACGCAGCAGGTAGGCATCCAGGACGAGTTCACGAGGGCGGCCGCCGTCGGCCACCGCGCGCAGCGCGGCCACCGTCAGCCGGTGCAGGGCCGGCGCTGGGGCGCGCTCTTCCCCTGCGAGCCGCTCGGCGGTTTCCAGCACCGCGCAGGCGCAGGTGTAGCGGCCGTAGTCACTGACGATGTCCGAGGCGAACGCGTCTATTGCCTGAACCTGGGTGACGATGTCGAGATTGCGGCCTGGATGCAACTGAACGTCGATGTGCGCGAACGGTTCCAGCCTCGCGCCGAACTTACTGCGGGTACGCCGCACCCCTTTGGCCACCGCCCGCACCAGACCGTTGTCGCGTGTTAGCAAGGTCACAATGCGGTCGGCTTCGCCGAGCTTGTGCTGGCGCAACACCACCGCTCGATCCCGATACAGACGCATCCAATCAGTCTCCCACTGCCAACCGCGCAAAAACGGTCCGCAGCGCCGATAGTCTCTTAATGTGACGGCTGAATCGCCTCGGCAACCTTCCCGATTCCCCACCCTCACTTACCAGCTATATCAACTGGCGAGTGGCGCAACGACCGCCGGCGAACTGGTACAGCGATCGCTGGACGCCATCGAGGCCAGCCAGGACACCCTCAACGCCTTCCGGGTCGTATTGACTGACCGGGCCCTCGCCGACGCGACCGAAGCCGACCGAAAACGCGCAGCCGGCGAAGCTCTTTCACAGCTCCCGCTGCTGGGAATACCGATCGCGGTCAAGGACGACGTCGACGTCGCCGGCGTACCCACCCGCTTCGGTACGCACGGCGAGGCGCGGATCGCCGAATCAGACGCCGAGGTGGTTCGGCGGCTGCGGGCTGCAGGTGCGGTAATCGTCGGCAAGACCAACGCTTGCGAGCTGGGGCAGTGGCCGTTCACCAGCGGGCCAGCATTCGGACACACCCGAAACCCCTGGTCTCGTGACCACACACCGGGCGGTTCGTCGGGCGGCAGCGCCGCCGCCGTCGCGGCGGGCCTGGTTGCCGCCGCAATCGGCTCCGACGGAGCGGGCAGCGTCCGCATACCGGCGGCCTGGACACACCTTGTCGGGATCAAGCCGCAGCGGGGCCGCATCTCGACCTGGCCGCTGGCCGAGGCGTTCAACGGCATCACCGTCAACGGTGTGCTGGCTCGCACGGTGACCGACGCGGCGCTGGTCCTCGACGCAGCATCGGGCAGCGCGCCCGGCGATCTGCACAAGCCGCCGCCAGTGCAAGCGTCTGAACATGTTTCGCGGGCACCCGGACCGCTGCGGATCGCGCTGTCCACAAAGTTCCCGTTCACCGGTTTCCGGGCCAGCCTGCACCCCGAGATCCGCTCGGCGCTGGAGGTGGTCGCCAGCCAGCTCGAACAGTTCGGACACACCACGGTGGCCGCCGACCCGAACTACGGCCTAAGGATGTCGTGGAACTTCCTGGCCCGATCAACCGCGGGCATCCCGGAGTGGATCGAACGGCTGGGATACTACGACGTGAAGTTGGACAAGCGCACGCGGTCCAATGCGTTCATGGGGCGGCTGCTTTCACAGCACATCCTGCGTAAGGCCCGCGCCCAGGAGGCGGCCACACAAGAGCGGATCGGATGGATCTTCAACCTGGCCGACGTAGTGCTCGCGCCCACAACCGCCCAGCCGGCGCCACAGGTCAACACCTTCGACGGCCTCAGCGCACTCGCCACCGACCGCACGATGATCGGCGCCTGCCCGGTCACCTGGCCGTGGAACCTGCTGGGTTGGCCGTCGATCAACGTGCCCGCCGGATTTACCACCGATGGCCTGCCCATCGGGGTTCAGCTGATGGGCCCGGCGCACAGCGAGCCCCTGCTGGTTTCTCTGGCGGCCGAACTGGAGGCCATCAACGGTTGGGCTTCGCATCAACCGGAAAACTGGTGGGACGGTCGCATCGACAGACGCCGGCCGGACCGCGAATCTGACAGCTCCGCACTCGGCTGCGAACAAGGTCGCGTAATGTCCGGGCTGTGAACGTCAGCAAGATGGTGCGCGCTTTGCCTGCGGTGGCGCTTGTGGGGACTGGGATCACGGCCATGCCAGACGCCAGCGCAGATTACGTCGACTACCGGCGCCTGAACGCAAGCGTCGTCATCAACGTCTACACCATTCAGAAAAAGCACGGCTGCAAGACCGAAATCAAGATCAACCCAAAGTTGCGGCTGGCCGCGCAGTGGCACACCAACGATGTGCTCAACAACCGCAACCTCAACGGCGATATCGGCTCCGATGGGTCGACGACACAGGACCGTGCCAACCGAGCGGGTTTCGTGGGCACCGCCTTCGAGACCGTCGCGATCAACCCCGCATTGGCCATCAGCGGCATAGAAATCATCAACCAGTGGTACTACCGGCCGGATTACATGGCCATCATGTCGAACTGTGCGAACACCCAGATCGGGGTATGGACGGAGAGCCACTGGGACCGCACCGTGGTGGTCGCGGTCTACGGCCAGCCCGGCTAGAAAACTGGAGCATTCGGCTGAATCGGTCGCGTTCGGCACCCTGTCGAACTACGACTGAACCACCTCAGAAGCCAAGCCGACCCAGTTGTTTGGGGTCACGCTGCCAGTTCTTGGCGATCTTGACGCGCAAATCGAGATAGACCTTGGTTCCGAGCAACTTCTCAATTTGAGTACGAGCGGCGGTGCCCACATCTCGCAGACGCGCTCCGCCTTTGCCGATCACGATTCCCTTCTGGGAATCGCGCTCGACGTAGAGCACCGCGGTCACGTCGATGAGAGCTTGGTCTGCTGGGCGGCCCGGACGCTGTTCGACTTCCTCGATGCCCACCGCCAGCGAGTGCGGTAGCTCGTCGCGGACACCTTCTAACGCGGCCTCGCGGATCAACTCCGCCATGAGCATTTCCTCGGGTTCGTCAGTGAGCTCACCGTCGGGGTAGAAAGCGGGACCTGGCTTCAGCTGCTCGACCAGCACCTCGATGAGCACGTCAAGCTGGGCGCCGGAGGTCGCCGACACGGGCACGATCTCGGTGTCAGGTCCAACAAGCTCGCTCACCGCCATCAGCTGCTCGGCGACCCGCTCCTTGGACACCTTGTCGGTCTTGGTAACGATCGAGACCAGTGTCGTCCTCGGGGCAACCGCGCGGATCTGATCGAGGATCCACCGGTCCCCCGGCCCGATCTTCTCGTCGACGGGAATACACAGCCCTATGACGTCCACTTCCGAATAGGTTCCCTTGACCAGGTCATTGAGGCGCTGCCCCAACAGTGTGCGGGGCCGGTGCAATCCAGGGGTGTCAACGAGCACGATCTGGAAGTCCTCGCGGTGAACGATGCCGCGGATGGTGTGCCGGGTGGTCTGCGGCCGGTTCGATGTGATCGCCACCTTGGTACCGACCAGTGCATTGGTCAGCGTGGACTTTCCGGTGTTAGGCCGTCCGACGAAACAGACGAAGCCCGAACGGAACTCGACCTTCGAGGCGTTCACTGCGTCTCCAGACTGCGCTGAGATCGCGATTCCCGCAGATTCTGCGATCTGTGCGCTGTCTCGGCCGTCATAGCTTGTTGCCCGACCGGTCGGTCACGATGATCAGGGCGTCGCCGGAAAGTTCATGTACCGCCGCGACGCCGGGATCCTCGGCCGCTCCCCCGATCAGTACGGCGGCTTCCAGACCGGTCGCACCGCTGGACACCGCAGCGGCAACCGCCGCTTGCAGCGGGGTCAACGCGAGCGCCGCCAACGCGACCGGCGCTCCGGCGTAGGTGCGGCCGTCGACGTCACGAACGGCGGCACCGCTTGCCGCCTCGACCCGAGCCATTGCACCACGGGCGAGGATCACCAGCTTCGCGTCTTCGGGGGCTAGGTCACTCATTCGAGTTCATCTCTGTCGTGGGCGGTATCTTGCTCGGCGGGACTGACCAGGACGGTGCCAATGCGCAACCGTCCCCGTGGGTCCGGCCCACCCTCGGCGCGCAGCCGCAGACCGTCCCACGTCACCTCGGCTCCGGGCAGCGGAACGCGTCCGAGCTTGAGCGCTACCAGCCCTGCGACCGTGTCGACGTCGAGGTGCTCATCGAACTCGACGTCGTAGAGCTCACTGAGGTCTTCTATCGGCAGCCGGGCCGACACCCGGTAGTTCTTGTCTCCAAGCCCCTCCACCGGTGCGACCTCGTCGGTGTCGTACTCGTCAGCGATCTCGCCAACGATCTCCTCGAGCACGTCCTCGATTGTGACCAGCCCCGCGATCGCGCCGTACTCGTCGACCAGTAGCACCATGTGGACCCGGTCGCGCTGCATGTCGCGCAGCAGGCAGTCCAGTGGCTTGGAGTCCGGAACGAACGCCGCGTTGCGCATCACATCGGACACCGCAGTGTCCCGGCCGCCGTTGGTCGAGGAGTACGTGCGCTGCACGAGGTCCTTGAGATAGACGACGCCTACGACGTCGTCGACGTTCTCGCCAATGACCGGAATTCGCGAATGCCCGCTGCGCACCGCCAGCGAGGTAGCCTGGCCGGCGGTTTTATCGGACTCGATCCAGACCATCTCGGTACGGGGCACCATCACCTCGCGCGCCGGTGTGTCGCCGAGCTCGAACACCGACTGGATCATCCGGCGTTCCTCGTCGGCCACCACGCCCCGCTGCTGGGCCATGTCGACGACCTCACGCAGTTCGACCTCGGAGGCGAAGGGACCGTTACGGAAGCCACGGCCCGGCGTCAGCGCGTTGCCGATCAAGACGAGCAGTCGACTCACTGGAAGCAGCAGCACCGAGACCGCCTGCAGCGGAAGGGCAGCGAGCAGCGCGATGGTATACGCATTTTGTCTGCCCACAGTGCGAGGCCCGACACCGATCGCCACGAAGCTGACCACCACCATGATCGCGGCAGCAACGACCAGCCCCCATGTCACACCGAGTCCACCATCCAGATAGGCCGCCAGCAGGACCGTGGCACCGACCTCGCAGGTGATGCCTAGCAGCACAATGAGGTTGATGTAGCGGGGCCGCTCGAGCATCACCTGCGCCAAGCGCACCGCCCCCGGACGTTCCTCGCGGACGAGTTCCTCCACTCGCGCCATCGACACCGTGCTCAATGCTGCTTCGCTGGCTGCCAACAGTCCACCGAGGCCGATCAACAAGATGGCGCTGATCAACAGACCGATGGGATTCACCGACCGTCGCCGTCGTTCAAGTCCAGGCCATCGCGGGCACCATCGCCATCGCGGGAACCATCGCCATCGTGGGCACCATCGCCGTGGTTTGCAGTATTGCCTCCGCTCGCAACATCGCGGTCGTTGGCGACATCGAAGAATCGGGACTTGTCCACCAACCGACGGTCCTTTTCGGCCTGGCGGTCCTGGTAGTAGGCCTCTACCTGGTCGGCCACCCAGCCCTCGAGCAACTCCCGCTGCAGCGCAAACATCTCTTTCTCCTCGTCGGGCTCGCTGTGGTCGTAGCCCAGCAAGTGCAGAACACCGTGCACCGTCAGCAGCGCTAGTTCCTGACCCAGCGTGTGCCCGGCGTCGGCCGCTTGCTTGGCGGCGAACTCGGGGCACAGCACGATGTCGCCTAGCATCGATGGGCCCGGCTCCGGCGAATCTGGCCTGCCGCCGGGCTCGAGTTCGTCCATGGGGAAGCTCATGACATCGGTCGGACCAGGTAGGTCCATCCACCGCACGTGCAGATCGGCCATGGCCGCGGTGTCGAGCAGGACCATCGATAGCTCGGCGGCCGGATTCACGTCCATCTTGCCGATCACGAACTTGGCGACGCTGATCAATTCCCGTTCAGATACGTCGAAACCAGATTCGTTGGCAACCTCGATACTCATGGACTGCCCGCTACCGCCTCGATCTGCCGGTACCCGACGAGCGACGTTGTGCCCGGTTCATCAGCGTCGGCTCCTCGGATCTGGCATAGGCATCCACGATCTCGCCAACCAGGCGGTGGCGGACCACGTCGGCGCTTGTGAGCTCGGCGAAATGGATGTCAGCGATCCCGTCGAGGATCCGCATCGCCGCACGCAACCCAGATGCCAGACCGCCCGGCAGGTCGACCTGCGTGATATCACCTGTCACAACGATTTTCGAGTCAAACCCCAACCGCGTCAGAAACATCTTCATCTGCTCGGCAGTGGTGTTCTGTGCCTCATCAAGAATGATGAACGCGTCCGAAAGCGTCCGGCCCCGCATAAAAGCAAGCGGAGCGACCTCGATGACGCCGGCGCTCATCAACTTTGGGATCAGCTCCGGATCCAGCATGTCGTGCAGGGCGTCGTAAAGCGGGCGCAGGTACGGATCGATCTTCTCGTACAGCGTGCCCGGCAGAAAACCAAGGCTCTCACCTGCCTCCACCGCGGGGCGCGTCAGGATGATGCGGCTGACCTGATTGGTTTGTAGGGCATGAACGGCTTTGGCCATCGCCAGATAGGTCTTGCCGGTGCCCGCCGGCCCGATACCAAACACCACGGTATGCGCATCGATGGCATCGACATAGCGTTTCTGGTTCAGCGTCTTGGGCCGGATCGTCTTGCCACGCCGAGAAAGGATGTCCAGCGTCAGCACCTCAGCCGGCGACTCCTGCGCCATGCCTGTCAGCATGGCGACGCTGTGGCGCACCGCGTCAGGCGTCAGCCTCTGGCCGCTGGCGACTATCTCGATCAACTCGGAGATCGCGCGCTCGGCCAGAGCGATGTCGGCGGGTTCACCCGAGAGGGTGATCGCGTTTCCGCGGGCGTGGATATCGGCGTTCAGATGGCGTTCGAGTGCGCGCAGGTTCTCATCCGAGGAACCCAGCAGGCCCACGATGTAGGAGGTTGGCACATCGATCCTGCTGCTGCAGACCGACGGGTCAGAATCGTTGGAGGCAGCGTTCGTCTCGCGGGGGATCACGTGTGTTTTTCTGCCTGCTTTCTGTGTCCGACCTGCCATGCATGCCGATGTAGGAGTGCAAGCCAGTTTAGCGCCGCAGACCGTCGCGTCCCAACGTTCCGGCCACCGGAGCATCGGGAGACAGCTCAAACGGTGCGCTCAGGCCCACCGCGCGGTCAACACCCCGAGAGCCCCCAAGGCAACTGCCGCGGCAGTTGAGGTCCGCAACACGGTCGGGCCCAGCCGCACAACGTTCGCCCCGGCGTCGGTCATCGCGGCAAGTTCGTCCTCGGCTATCCCGCCCTCAGGCCCCACCACCAGGGTCAACGAACCGGCCGCCGTTTCCACATCCGCCAGCGGTCGGGTTGCCGACTCGTGCAACACCAGCACCGAGGACGGCAGCGCACCGCGGACACGATCAGCGAGTTCGGCCGACGACACGACGCCCTCGACTGCAGGAATGTAAGGGCGCCGCGACTGGCGGGCCGCGGACCGCGCCACCGCCGCCCAACGGCGCAGCCCCTTGTCCATCTTCTCCGGTCCGTCCCACCGCGCCACACAATGCGACGCCTGCCAGGCGACGAACGCGTCCGCACCTACCTCGGTGGCCAGCTCGATCGCCAGTTCCGAGCGCTCGGCTTTTGGCAGCGCCTGCACGACGGTGACCGTCGGCGTGGGGCGTTCTACAACGCGAAGATCGTGCACACGGGCTGACAGCCCGCCCTTGGCAACGCCCTCAACGACACAATGCGCCACGTTTCCCGCGCCGTCGCCGAGGTCGAGCTGTTCTCCGGGCCGGATGCGGCGCACGTTGGCCGCGTGGAAACCCTCGTCGCCGTCGACGACCGCGAGGCCGCCCGCCGCGGGTAGCGCTCCAATGTAGAAGAGCCCTCGACTCACAGCGCTAGCGACCGGTGAACGTTTCGCGCAGCCGGTTGAACAGGCCGCCATGTGACCCGTTGCCGGACTGAGCTGAGCGCACCTCCGCGGCGCCCTTGGTGCGCTCCTTGAAAGCCCGCAGCAGCTCGATATCCTCGTGGTCGAGCCTCGTAGGCACCATGATGTCGATGTGGGCGTGCAGGTCGCCGCGCACCCCGGAGCGCAAATGCGGCATGCCGTGACCGCGCAGAATGGTGATCGAGCCGGGCTGCGTCCCGGCTCCGATGGTGATGTTGACGGGCCCGTCGAGGATGGCGTCGATGGTGACCGCCGTGCCCAGCGCGGCGTCGGCCATCGGCACCGAGATCGTGCAGTGCAGATCGTCGCCGTCGCGGACGAAGACATCATGTGTTGTTTCGTGCACCTCGACGTACAGGTCACCCGCAGGCCCGCCACCGGGGCCGACCTCACCCTGGGCGGAGAGCCGCACCCGCATGCCGTCGGCGACCCCGGCCGGGATCTTGACGCTAATTTCCCGACGGGCGCGCACCCTGCCGTCACCGGCGCATCGGTTGCACGGATCCGGAATGACCTCCCCGACGCCGCCGCACACCGGGCAGGGCCGCGACGTCATCACCTGGCCGAGTAACGAACGCTGCAGGGTCTGGATTTCGCCACGTCCACCGCAGGTATCACAAGACGCCGGAGTCGAGTTGCCGTGAGTGCCCTTGCCTTGGCACAGGTCGCACAGCACCGCGGTGTCGACGGTCACCTGCTTGGTCACCCCCGTCGCGCATTCCGCCAGATCCAGCCTCATCCGGAGCAGCGAATCAGACCCGGGCCGAACCCGGCCTGCCGGCCCACGCGGGGTGGTTCCGCCGCCGAAGAAAGCCTCGAACACGTCGCCAAGCCCGCCGAAGCCGCCGAAGCCGCCCCCGCCCCCGGCGCCAGCCGACTCCATCGGATCGCCACCCATATCGACGATACGACGCCTCTCCGGATCGCTGAGCACCTCGTAGGCGACGCTGATCTCCTTGAATCGAGTTTGCGCCGCCTCGTCGGGATTCACGTCAGGGTGCAGCTCACGGGCGAGCTTTCGATAGGCGCGCTTGACCTCCGCGTCAGTCGCGCCCGTGCTCACACCGAGCATCCCGTAATAGTCGCGTGCCACGCTCAACCTTTCCCACCCGTCGATCCGACCGAAAGCCAGCCTGGATCAACGGCTACCTAAGACCTCGCCAATATAGAGGGCAACCGCAGCGACGTTGGAGATGGTTCCCGGGTAGTCCATCCGTGTGGGACCTATCACACCCATGCCGCCGAACACCTTGCCCGAGCTGCCGTAAGTCGTGCTGACTACCGAGGTACCCGCCATTTGTTCGGCCTCCGTCTCGTGACCGATCCGCACAGTGACCTTGCCGGCCTCTTGCTGAGCGGCGAGCAGCCGCAGCACAACCACCTGCTCCTCAAGTGCCTCGAGTACTGAGCGCAACGATCCACCAAAATCCGCGGTGTTGCGAGTCAGGTTAGCGGTCCCGCCCAGCAATAGTCGTTCCTCGCTGTGTTCGACCAGAGACTCCACCAGCACAGTCGCCGACCTGCCGATCGCGTCGCTGAGAGTGCCCTGTCCAGTGAGATGCGATGCCAGTTCGGAGACCGCTACCGACGCGTCGGCCAGTGGTTTACCCTCCAACGCCGGCCCGAGCAGATCGCGCAGACGGGCCAGCTCGACCTCATCGATGCCGTCGCCGAGCTCCACTATCCGCTGGTCAACTCGACCGGAGTCGGTGATCACCACCAACAGTAACCGCGCCGGCGTCAGCGCCACCACCTCAAGATGTCGCACCGACGACGTCGACAGCGTCGGGTACTGCACGATCGCAACCTGACGGGTCAGCTGGGCGAGCAGTCGCACCGCCCGGCGCAACACGTCGTCGAGATCGACGCCAGTCTCCAGGAACGTCAGAATCGCGCTGCGTTCGGCGTTCGACATAGGTTTGACGTTGTCAAGCCGATCGACGAACTCGCGATAACCCTTCTCCGTGGGCACCCGGCCCGAGCTGGTGTGCGGTTGGGCGATGTATCCCTCTGCCTCCAAGACCGCCATGTCGTTGCGCACGGTCGCGCTGGATACACCGAGGTGGTGGCGCTCAACAATCGACTTCGAACCGATGGGCCCCTTGGTGGCGACGAAGTCAGCGACGATGGCGCGCAACACCTCGAATCGACGATCGTCAGCGCTACCCACCTTTGACCCACCTCTCGAGCCCGACCCAGTTGTTTGTCAGTTTACGGTGATCAGCGTCGAATTCATCGACCGAGCGGCCCGGCGCGCTCGGAT
>DAOUYK010000307.1 GCA_030666145.1 Mycolicibacterium sp.
CCGGGGTCGGAGCAGGGAAATCAGGTCAGTGACCCGACGTGGGGTGGTAGTGCCGATGGTGTCGGCGATAGCGAGCCGGTCGGCGCCGGAGGCGGTCGCTGCGGTAACGATGTCGAGGACCCGTTGTGGGGCCGTCGGGCCGTCGAACGGGCAGTCCCACGCGGTGGCGACGATCACCTCGACAGTGGCTCCGCTGTCGTGGGCGATCGCGACGATCTCGGCGATCTGTTCGGTGGCCTCCGCCGACGAGCGGCCCACATTGGCCCGGCTGTGCCCGTCAGAGGCAGACACTACATATTCGATCGAGCCCAATTTTGCGGCGATTGCGCGCTTGGCGCCGTTGGCGCTGGCGACCAATGCGGAGAACTCGATGCCGGAGAAATCATCAAGCTCAGCAGCGAGTTCAGCCGCATCGGCAAGCGCCGGCACCTTCGACGGTGAGACGAAGGCCGTCGCCTCCATCTCCCGCACTCCGGTGGCGGCAATAGCGGCGAGCAGGTCAAGCTTGGCCACTAACGGAATTGGGTCTTCAATCTGCAGACCATCGCGTAGAGATACATCGCGAATATCGACATGTCTCGGTAGTTCGCTCACAACACACCCTCCGCCCGGAGCGCCTCGACTTCGGCATCGCTCTTGTCGAGCAGCCCGCGGTAGATCTCGTCATTGTGCTGGCCAGGACGTGGCGAGCCGGCACGCCGGATGGTTCCCGGCGTCGCGGACAACACCGGTACCACGCCGGGCCCCTTCACGTTTCGTCCGATGCGTTCATCCCAGTGGTCGGCGATCATGCCACGTGCCTGTAGCTGCGGATCCTCGACAACTTCGGCGACGGTGTTGATCGGTCCGCTGATCACCCCAGCCTGCGAGAGGGTCGCGATGATGTCGGCGGGTTGGCGTTCGGCGGCCCATGATCCGACGATCGTATCGAGTTCATCTTGATTGCGTCCGCGCGCAGCGTGATTGGAGAACCGTTCATCGGTCGAAAGTTCGGGTCGGCCCATGGCCTCGCACAACCGCCGGAAGACGGTGTCTTGATTGGCCGCGATCACCACCCAGCTACCGTCGGCGCTCGGGTAGATGTTCGATGGGGCGATGCCCTCTAGCCGCGTGCCCGATGGGCCCCGGACGACGCCGCCGACGTCGTAATCGGGAATCGTGGATTCCTGTACTGCCAAACATGATTCGGTCAGTGCTGCATCGACCACCTGGCCCTCGCCCGTCACCGATCGGCGGTATAGCGCGGCCAGGGCGCCCTGTGCCGCGAACATCCCGGCGAGGCTGTCGCCCAGCGACAGGGCTAGCCGTGGGGGAGGGCCGCCGGGAAACCCGTTCATGTGCCGAAGCCCGCTGGCCGCCTCGGCGACAGACGCATAGCCCGCTTTGTGCGCATCCGGGCCGTTCTGCCCGTACCCCGACACGCGCACCAGGATGATTCCGCGATTACGTTGACGAAGATCGTCGTAACCCAGACCCCACTTCTCCAGCGTGCCGGGCCGGAAGTTTTCGACGATCACGTCGCTGCGTTCGACGAGGTCGAGGAAGACGGCACGCCCCTTGGCCTCACGCAGGTTGAGAGTGACCGATTTCTTGTTGCGGGCGTGGACCGTCCAGAAGAAGTGGTGTCCATCGAGCTCGGCTTGCCCCCAGGTGCGCAGTGGATCCGGTGAGCCGGGTGGTTCGATCTTGACGACTTCGGCACCCATATCGCCGAGTAGGCGGCCGGCGAACGGTCCGGAGATCAGCGTTCCCACCTCGATGACTCGGATGCCGTCCAGCGGACCCGTCGGTACGTTCATTGGGCGACCGCAAAGTCGTGACGCACCAACCAGTCCGTGACGATGCTGACGGCCTCGCGCAACTTGTCGCGCTGTTCGGCGCCGGAGTAGTAGTGGTTCGCGCCGGCGATCTCGTACATCTCCTTGTCGGGATTCCCAATCGCCTCGTAGATCCGGCGGGTGTGGCTCGGCGTGCAGGCGTCATCGGCGAGATTTCCGATCACCAGTGCAGGTACCGCGATGTCGGGTCCGCACGTCACGGCGTCGCCGTTGGCATCGTCATAGCTCCATTGGGACAGCCAACTGCGCAGCGTGCAGAAGCGTGCCAGGCCGACCGGACTCATATTCACTATCTGAGGATCGCCCAGGTAGCAGGTTCCCGGGGTGCGTTCGTTGGGATCCACAGTCGGGTCCAGCCAGCGCGGGTCGGCCATGGTGCCGTGTACGACGAATGCGAACTCGTCATCGGACCGGCCCGCTGCCTTGAATTCGGCGAGTTTGTTCTTCACCCACGCAGTGATGCGGCGGTTCCGCACGATCTGTGCCTTGCGATAGCGTTCTAGGAACTCCGCTGTGTAAGGCGGCTGGTTGGGGTTGTCGGGGTGGTAAAGATCCAGCTCGGGATCCCGCTTGTCGGGATCACTCTCGTCGAGGATCGAGGCGTCCAGCCACTCCGTCATCGTGCTGTGCCGGCTGATATGGGCGGCGAGCAGCATGATGCCGTCGGCCGGGATCAGCGCGAGCTCGGTCAGGTCGGGGCCGTCGCCGGATGGGCTTGCCGTCACCGTGGGGCGTTGCGCCTGCTGCTGGTAGAACGCCGACAGTGAGCCCCCGCCGCTCCAGCCCGCGAGCACGACCTTCGAGTAGCCGAGCCGGTTCTTGGCGTCCTTGATGCACTCGCCCAGATCCTCGACCACCTTCTCCATCAGCAGTGCGGAGTCCGTCCCGCGGAATCGGCTGTTGCAGTAGATGACATGGTGCCCGGCGCGTGCCAGGGCGTTGATCATGGGCAGGTAGGCGCCACCTCCGATCGGATGCATGAACACCAGCACGGTGTCCGATGTCGCCGCCGGGGCGGCTCCGGTGTCCGACGGGATGTCCTTGGGCTTCAGCAGATAGCTTTCCAGCACCACCAGGTCCGAGACGCCGCCGTAGACGTCGCGGACGGCTGAGTTATTTTGGTAGGCAACCAGATAGGGAACGCGTTCGTAGTTCATCAATGCTGCCCCAGATCGTTGGCCAGCACCTCTGCCGACGGGACCAGCCGTCGGCGGGTGTCGATCGAGATGACCTGCCAATCGACGGATTGATATTCGTCGAACTTGCGGCGCGCCCTCTCACGAGCTTTCTCCGGCGCACCGTGGTGAACCCCTTGCGGCGCATGGGAAATAAGTCCGGGCGGCATCGGAATCCCGTACAGCGAGCCACCGTGGAAGAACGCGATCTCGTCGAAGTCGACATTGCGGTGGTACCAGGGCGGGCGTTCGGTACCACCGGTACCTTCGGCGGGCTTCGGCAGGAAGTTCATCACGTAAACGCCGGTGGCCTGCATGAACAGGTGCACGGTCGGGGGAAGGTGCACGCTGTCAGACGTCACCACGTTGTAGTCGGCAATGTTGAAGGTGAAGGCGAAGT
>DAOUYK010000243.1 GCA_030666145.1 Mycolicibacterium sp.
TGCGGACGTCAGCGAACACCATGTTTTAAGCTGGCGTTCTAGACGGGGGAACTGCCATGGTCCAGATCGAGATCGAGCGCTTGTGGGAGTGCAATGATGGACTTGGCGAAACGCCGATTTGGGTCGCCGAGGAGTCGTCGCGCTACAGGGCTGACCACGTCGGCCCCTCGAGCGACCTCAATGGCCCGCGGAGCCCGTCAATTCGCCGGCTGAACCTAGCGACCGGCGAACGCACCGTGTGGCCGATGCCCGAACAGGTTGGTTCGTTCGGGCTCCGCAAACAGGGCGGCTTGATCGGTGGTTCAAATTCCGGATTCTGCGGTATCGATCTGGCGCGTGACCGCTTCGAGCGCATTTTCGACCCGGAACCCGACAAGCCATTCAGTCGGCTCAACGACGGCAAGATCGACCGCCGCGGACGGTACTGGTGCGGAAGCATGGACGGAAAGTTGACCGACAAGTCGTCCAGCCTTTATCGCTTCGACGCTGATCACTCCTGCCGAAAGGTTGCCGAGGACTTTACGTTCGTCTGCAGCAACGGCATCGCGTTCGATCCGCAAGACACCCGGATGTACTTTGGCGACACGAAGGGCGGCATGGTGTACGTGTTCGACTTCGACATCAACGAGGGCCGCATCGAAAACCGGCGGCCTTTTTTCTCGGTCGCGGACTACGCTTCGGCACCTGCGATCATCGATGGCGCCACGGTCGACGCCGAGGGCTTCTATTGGTTCGCTCTCAACCTCGCCGGCAAGATCGTTCGCCTCGCGCCGGACGGCCGGCTAGACCGAGAGGTCCAGATGCCGATCCGCTCGCCTACCTGCGTGACGTTCGGCGGAGAGAACTACGAAACTCTTTTCGTCACTTCGCAACAGGCCTTTGTGACCCCCGAGGAATTGCATCGACACCCCCAACCCGGCAGCGTGTTCGCGGTGCACGGCCTAGGGGTGAAAGGCTTGCCCGAACCGAGATTTGCCGGCTGAGTTCTAGCGACTTTGGACCTCCAGCACCCTTCATGTCAGGTGGCGATCCCGCCAACGTTGGAATCGATTCTTTGGCCCGTGGATCGCGCCCATCACCGCACTCATGGGCCACGCCACTGACGCCGGGCGCGCGGCGGGCTCGGCGTCCGGGACGGCTGGGCCGTCGCTTTCCCACCAGGTTGGCTCCAACAGTGCTGAGGTCAGTGGGATCCCCGGATCGACGCTGTTGTACCCCCACTCGCGGGCACGTTCGATGCTGGTCTCCGACGGCGCCAGGTTCACCGCCGACAGGGTCGGCTCGAACCGGATAAGGTGGTCGGAGTAAGGCGCGTGGCGCACCATTTGCAGCCGGATCGCCTGGGTGATGGGGGACAGCCACAAGTGTCGGGGGTCCCAGTGCGGGTGGAAGCAGTCGAAGGCGAGGTAGCAGGCGTTGCGGGTGCCGAGCTTCCCGTCACGGACCCGTTTCCAAGCCAGTTCGACGGGGACATTGCTGGCCGCGCCGCCGTCGACGATCGCCGCGATGTCATGGTCTTCCAGCACTGCGTCGAGGATCGGGAGCATGCGTGGGTCGCTCGTCTCGTGGTGCAACACGCCCGGTATCGCCGAGGAGAAGGACACCGCATCTACGACGTTGAACTGGCGGTTGAAGTCCTCGTCGCCGATGACGACCGGCTTCGTGACTCGCGAGTCGATGAACGCGGCGACCTGCCATAAACGGGCCGCCACCTGCGGGCCGATTCTGATCGGGCGGTGCGGGATGGACCGTAGCTGCAGGGCTGCCAGCTCAGGTCGGCGGTACCTTGAGGGCAGGGCCGCGAACGACTGCTTACGCACACCGGCGATCACAACGTCGAACGGGATCGCCAGGTCCGACATGTGCATCGGCTCGCCGTCTTCAACGCTGAACATGGCGTGGGCGAACTGATCGAAGCGTAGTGAGAACATGCCGGTCAGCCCATGGCGGCGGCGCAGTCGCTCGGATCCGAGGATGGCGCGATATGACACCGTTTTCGCCCAGGCGACATACTCTTCGATCGGCACCGGCAGAACGCGGCTGGCGACGGCGCCTATGATCGCGCCGAACGATGAGCCGATCATGTAGTCCGGCACCTGACCGGCCTCCAGCAGCCGCTGCATGCCGCCGAGAAAGACGAAGCCCGCACCGCCGCCGCCGCCCAGGACGGTGACCAGTTTCTTGTAGCCGACCTCGGCGTCCAGTTCGGCCGGGGAGAAGTCGTTCCCGTGGTGGTCGATGAGTAACCGGCGTTGCTCGTCCTGGTCGTCGACCAGGCTCGCCAGTACGTGGCCCGCGGTCCTCAGGGCCGTCGCCGGATCGCGCTCCTCTCGCAGTGGTCCGTGCAGGGCATCGGCGACTCGTGCACGCCAGGGCGCGATCTCAGCGCCGACCGAGACATCCCCGCGGCCGCGGCTCCCACCCGGGCCGGCGGCCCCCGGCTCGAAGTCAGCGAGCCGGGCAAAGTTGAGTATGTAGCGCAGCTTGCGCAGTTCCTCGCTGTTGAGCACGTCCGGGGCGGCGAGGCCGTGCCGGACGATCCGGTTCTCCATCCTTTGCAGTAGCAGATTTGGTTCGACTACCGGAAGGTCGGCGGTCTCTGCAGCATCGGTCGGCACAGACTCACGGTAGCGGTTCTTGGGCGCTATTGGTGTCGGCATCGCCTGTCAGGCTCGGAAACCCTTGCGCCGGTATAGCGTTCCGATTGCCGGCAGGCTCAGACCAGTGACCAGGATCGCAGTCGCCAGCGCAGGCGGCACCTCGGCCTGCTGCTGGCTACACTGGCGATGTGTCAGCCGCCGGTGACGGCGGCGTACGCGGTATTGAATTCCTGCGCCTTCTCGTCGGTGAGTACCACCCAGGCCTTGGCCTTGTCCAGAATCTCCTGGGGCGGGTTGATCAGCGGATTGCTGGCCGCGGCCGGATCGATCTTCTCGAGTTCCTCGGTCATCCCCGACAACACCGGCACGAATTGGACGAATGCCACCAGCTTCGCGTAGTTCGCCCGGTCGTAGACGTAGTTGATCCACGCTTCGGCCGCCTGCTGGTTCCGAGTGGAGTAAGGGATCACCATCGTGTCGACGAAAGTGGTCCCACCCGACTCGGGAACGACAAACTGGACGTCGGGGTTGTCGGCCTGCAACTGCACGATATCGCCCGAATATGCCTGTGCCACAGCGATGTTACCGGCGGCGAGTTCTTCGGCGTAGTCATTGCCGGTGAATCTGCGGATCTGGCCCTTGTCGTTCTGTTCACGGACGAGGTCGATCGCCTGCTGGACGCCCTCGGCGCTTGGGCTCTCGGGCGTGTTTCCTTGCGAGAGCATGATCATCCCGAGGCCGTCCTGTGCGTCGGAGAACAGGCTGACCTGGCCCTTGAACGCGGGATCCCACAGATCATCGACGGTGCTGATGTCGCGGCCCGTTGCCGCGCGGTTGTAGGCGATCCCGACCAGGCCAGACATGTATGGCGCACTGAACTTGCGTCCTGGATCGACGCTGGCTTCGATCAGGTCGGGGCGCAGGTTCTCCTTGTTGGGTACGCTCTCGTCGCTGATGTCGTTTAGCCAGCCGAGCTGGTGCAGCCGCACCGCCATGAATGTCGTCGGCACCACCAGATCAGCGCCGATGTTGCGCTTACGCGACAACGGTTCCTTGACTTTGGCGAACCACTGTTCGTTGTCGTTGAAGTCTTCCTTGTAGTCGACGGTGACGCCGGAAGCGGTCTGGAATGCTGCGATGAAACCGTCGGCCATGTAGAGCGGCCAGTTCGAGATGCGCAGGGTGCCGCTGGCTGGACCACCCTTCTCATTGGGCGAACTCGATGTGCCGGTATCTGACCCGCAGGCGGTGAGGAACGACGAGCCCAGCGTCAGTGCAGCGGCGGTCGCGGCGCCACCGCCGATGAAGCGCCGCCGAGAGGTCCGGCTCACGTTCGGTCGGGCCATCAGCTGAGGGTTGATCGGGGAGGGAAGACCACGGGACATGGCGTGTGTGCCTTTCGTCTCAGGGTGGCCCGGTCGCCGGGTTCGGTTGTCGTATCGGCGGGTGGCCCGAACCCGATGACCTACCTGTCGAGTTCCTGGGCAGATTCGAGGGCCTCGCGCTGGATACGGTCGAACTGGGCGCCCATCGCTTCGGCCAATGCCGTCGCACCCGAGAGCGGCCGCACCATCACCATAAAGTCGTCGATCAGGCCGTCGTCGTTGATGTGCAGGAAGTCGCACCCGGTGACAGTCTTGCCGGCGACCGTTGCCTCGAACACCAGGGCGTGGTCGCGGCCGTTGACATCGGCGATCTCGCGGATGTAGCGAAAATCTCCGAACACGCGCATCACGCCACGCAGGATCGCCGCAGTGATGAGTTTGCCCGGGTAGGGCTTGAAGGCGACGGGACTGGTGAACACGACGTCATCGGCCAACAACGCTTCGATGCCGGCTTCGTCGCGGGCTTCGACAGCTTCGCGGAAGGGATGCATACAGAAAGTATGCATATATGCCTCCCGTCTGGTTGGAGTCTGGCAGTGCTGCCCTCGACATCGGAGCCGCGCGCGAAGATCGTCGACCGGCCTCCAAGCCCTGATCAATCGATATCACTGGATAGCCAGATGGGGTGCCAGTTGGTGATTCTGGCAAAGGCTGGGTATTTCCTGGCCGGCTTATTGCGACGGGTAGCAGATTGATGGGGAGCAGCTCAGCTGGCTTTGCCGACGTGCACTCCTAGATGCTCAGACCCGAGTTGGTTCAGCTGCGACCTGGCCAAGAGGAAAACCGCCCTGATCCTGGCATTAGTTTGCTGGGGCAACTCAATCGTCCTCGACGTGAATTTATGCGACAATAACGGGCGTTGCTTTGGTTAATAGTTGATCCATGCCGCTTCGAGAGGAGGCTCTGACGGTGCAGCGTTTTCGCTCGACAACGGGCGTCCTGGTGCTTTCCACTGCGCTCTTGATCGGTAGTGCAGGCGGGG
>DAOUYK010000320.1 GCA_030666145.1 Mycolicibacterium sp.
TAGCACTATCCCGCGCAGATCGAATCCGTTGGTGAGCGGTTCGTGTTCCAGATACCAGGAGAACGGCGATATCGCGTTCATCCAGCTGGCTTGGGCGACCCGGCCGAGAGCGTCCAACACGTAGGCCAGAACCGCGAGACCGGCGGTGACCCCCAGCGCAATCGCCCGGCGACCGGTGACCGCGCCTACCGCCAATGCGACTGTGCCCATACCGATTACCAGCAGCAACAGTCCGGTAGACGCAGCGATGATGTTCCCGACGCTGATCCCCATGTCGAGTGCGAGCACCAAGGCGTAGCTGACCAGGGTGACGGTAACCACTAGCGTCAAGGTGGCCAGCCAGAGCGCCAGCAGTCGTTGTATCAAGATCTGCCGCCGGCTCAACGGCGCGGCAGCCTCCAGTTCGAGGTCACCGCTTTCCTCATCACCGGCGATCAGCCGGCTGCCGGTGGCGATCGCGAACACCAGCAGCAGAACCGGCACGACGAAGGCGTAAATGGTCGACGTGAGCCAGCCCGCCGCCGTGCCGAGCCGGTCGTAGCCAAGGGCGGTGGACAACTGCTCGGGCATGTTGTCGACGAGGTCTTGCATCCCGGTGCCGCCCATGGACGGGTAAAAGCTGATGTACATCGCGCTGAGCGAGGCCAGCGTCAGGCTCCACACGGCCACCTGACGGCGTTGTTCGCGCAGCACTCCGGCAAGGACCGGCATTCTCTTAGCGGCCATCGGCGCCCTCCTCTGACGTGGTGCTGACGGGCAGTCGGTAGAAATCCAGGAACAGCTCTTCAAGCTCTCGATACTGGGCGCTCCACCCAACAACCCGTTGGGTGGCAGCCCTTTTCAGCAATGCGTCTGGCGCGCCGTGCAACACGCAGGTCAGTGTCGTGCCGTCGACTGCGGCGTTCTGCACCCCAGGCAGGTTCGCGAAATCATCGACGCGCACTGGATCGGCGAACTTCAACTCCACCGCTTGTCCGGCGTGATGCCGCAGCGCGCCTACATCGTCGACATCGACCATGCGGCCCGCACTGATAATACCGACCCGGTCGGCGATGTTCTCGACCTCGCTCAAAACGTGCGAGGACATGAACACCGTCGCGCCGCGCTCACGGGCTTCCAGCGCCAGGTCGAGAAACTCGTGTTGCAGTAGTGGGTCCAGTCCGGTGGTCGGCTCATCCAGCACCAGCAGTTGCGGCTCATGCATGAACGCCTGCACGACGCCTACCTTCTGCTTGTTGCCTTTAGACAGGGAACGAACCTCGCGATTGAGATCGAGACCGAACCGTTCGGCAAGTGGAGCGATCCGCTCGGCACCAACCCCACCACGCAGATCGGCGAGATGACGCAACAGGTCGCCCGCCGTGCGTCGTCCACGCATGGCGAGCTCGCCAGGCAGATACCCGATGCGCCTGCGCAGCGCAGCGCCGCCTTCGGCCGGTGCGACGCCGAAGACTTCGACGCGACCGGCAGAGGGACGCAACAAGTCCAGCAGTACCCGGATCGTGGTGGATTTCCCCGCGCCATTGGGGCCGAGGAAACCGAACACCTCGCCTCGTTCGATCGCGAGGTCGAGTCCGTCCAGAGCCCGCACATCGCCGTAGTTCTTCACCACGCCCTCAGCGTGAATCACAAACTCGTTCATAATCGACCATCCTTCTCATAGCGGTGCCCGAACAGCGCCAGCGGGCTCGGTAGCACCGCACGTGTCGCGCCAGGCGGCGAGATAGGGCGAGACTAGAACCACCCCAACACCGCCAAGACGCACTGCCGCCCTCGCGGTCACCTGTCGATGAGACCTAACCTAGTGAACTCGGCCCTGCCGCACCGCATCTGCTGGGTGTGTACGCTCGCCCGCGGACCAGCCGCTGTCAGTAGCTCGGTCGCCCCGGAACGGCGGCGTCCGGACGGCACAGAACCGCGCGCATTGGTCGATAATCTCCACATGACTGCGGCAAAGCACATCGGGATCGTGTTGTTTCCCGACGTTGAAGAACTCGATGCGGTTGGTCCGTGGGAGGTCCTTGCCACCTGGACTCGTTCTTTTCCCGAAGACGGCTACGCGGTCTCGTGTCTGTCGCGCTCCGGTGGTCTGGTGCGGTGCGCCAAAGGTCTGGTGCTGCAGGCACACCATTCTTTCGCCGACGCGCCTGATCTCGACGTGCTGATCTATCCAGGCGGGCAAGGCACGCGGCCGCAGTTGCAGGATAGTGAGCAGTTGGATTGGGTTCGTCGCCGACGTGCCGATGTCCCGCTGATGACCAGCGTGTGCACCGGCTCTCTGGTCTACGCGGCTGCCGGCCTGCTCTCCCACCGGCCCGCGACAACCCACTGGGCGTCACTCGACCGGCTCACCGAACTCGATGCCACCATCGCCGTGCGGCGCGACGAGCGCTTTGTCGATGACGGCAACATCATTACCGCTGCGGGGGTGTCAGCCGGAATCGACATGGCGCTGCACCTGGTGGCACGACTTTCCGGCCCTGACCGCGCAAGCGAGGTGCGCACCTACATCCAGTACGATCCGGCACCACCGGTGGACTTCCGCCGATCCCGCTGAATCGCTCCGGTTGAAGCGCCGGCACGCGCACCGCCGGCCCTGCAGTCCGGGTAACGGTGACTCGCGGCCCCGTGGCATTGGCTTCGCTCGCCATCGGGCTGTTTGCCACGCTGGCGGTGCTCGCGGTCGGGATAAACGCCCAGTGGTTGGCGAGTCTCGACGTATCCGTAGCGGAGTGGTTCGACGCCGACAGATCCGAGCGGTGGCTACCGGATACGTATGCGATTTTCGATTTCGTCGGCAATCCGACCAATGTCGCGATCGCTGCGATGTGCGCCATGGGAGACGATCCCGACGACGACGACGCCCCGACCGATTACGCCCCGACGGAGCTGGGTGCGGCGGAGCCATGGGCGGCAGTTCCGCCTCGGGAGTCGGCTCGTCGGAGTAACGTCGCCGCCATGAGGACCCCGCTGTTGATGGCCATAGTGGCGGTAGTGACGGTCGTGTCGGCTCCACCCGGCAACGCTCGCCCCTCCTGCCACGAAGAGCGGCCGGGGAAACGGACGGTCAGCACGATC
>DAOUYK010000021.1 GCA_030666145.1 Mycolicibacterium sp.
GTGTCGACCCTGCCGTTCCTGTGGAACGTATTCAAGAGCTGGCGCTACGGCGAGGTCGTCACCGTCGATGATCCATGGGGTTACGGCAATTCACTGGAGTGGGCCACCAGTTGCCCGCCGCCACGGCACAACTTCACCGAGTTGCCCAGGATTCGGTCGGAACGCCCAGCGTTCGAGCTGCACTATCCCCATATGGTGGAACGGATGCGTAGCGAGTCTCACGTCGGGTTCTACCCGGCCGGCCCAGGTCCCCGCCCGACCGGGTAGAACCCCATCGTGCGCATGGACCCGAAGACGGAGATGCCGCACGGCTCGATAGCGAGAGTGTCCGCACCTGACGGTGCGCTTCGGCAGCCAGCGGAGGTGAGCGACACGGCGCACTCTTCGCGCGAGCGCTCATCGGGCCCAGTTGGCTCTTCGCGCGAGCGCTCATCGCTGCTAATCACGGTAACCGGCCCCGATCAGCCCGGTGTCACCTCGGCCCTATTCGAAGTGCTGTCTCGGAACGGGGTTGACCTGCTTAATGTCGAACAGGTGGTCATCCGCGGGCGCTTGACTTTGGGCGTGCTGGTCGCCGGCCCGGCCAAGCTCGCGGGCGGCCCTGAGCTACGTGCGGAAGTGGAATCGGCCATCCATGGAGTGGGCCTCGAAGTCACCATCGAGCCCAGCGACGGAATGCCGGTGATGGGGGTGCCGTCGACGCACACCATCGTGGTACTGGGCCGCCCGATCACCGCCGAAGCGTTCGCCGTGGTGGCCAGGGAAGCGGCCGCGCTGGGCGTGAACATAGACGTCATCCGCGGAGTGTCGGACTATCCTGTGACAGGCCTGGAGCTACGGGTGTCAGTGCAGTCGGGCACGTACGGCCAGTTGCAGGCGGTGCTGGCCCGAGTGGCGGTCCAGGAGAGGGTCGATATCGCCGTCGAGGACTACAGTTTGTCGCGGCGCGCTAAGCGGCTGATCGTCTTCGACGTCGACTCGACCCTCATTCAGGGAGAGGTCATCGAGATGCTGGCCGCGCACGCCGATGCCGAGGCTGCGGTAGCTGAGGTCACCGCGGCGGCTATGCAGGGCGAGATCGACTTCGCCGAGTCGTTGCACCGCCGGGTGGCCACCCTCGAAGGTCTTCCCGCCGAAGTGCTCGACGCCGTAGCCGACCAGATCGAACTCACACCTGGGGCCCGGACCACCCTGCGCACGTTGCAACGGCTGGGTTATCACTGCGGCGTCGTGTCCGGTGGCTTCCGCCAGGTGATCGCGCCACTGGCACGCGAGCTGAAGATGGATTTCGTCGCGGCGAACGAATTGGAGATCGCTAACGGAAAGCTCACGGGCCGGGTTGTCGGCGAGGTCGTCGACCGGCCGGGAAAAGCCAAGGCGCTGCGCGATTTCGCCGAGCAAGCCGGCGTGCCGATCGAGCAGACAGTGGCGGTCGGGGACGGCGCCAACGACATCGACATGCTGTCTGCCGCGGGTCTCGGGGTGGCGTTCAATGCCAAGCCGGCGCTCCGCGAAGTGGCCGATGCCTCTCTGAGCCAGCCGTACCTGGATACATTGCTTTTCATCCTGGGTGTGACTCGCGGTGAGATCGAGGCGGCCGATGCTGTCGACGGAACGGTACGGCGGGTAGAAATTCTCGACTGATGCTTGCGTCGCCCGACCTCGTCATCGGGTTGGGGTCAATTCGGCGAGCTGGCCACAGCGAGCGCGACGAACTGCGCCGGAGCCACCTGACTACGATGAGCGGGTGCCAGTCGAGAGGTCCGAGCTAGAAGCCGCCGATCCTGACCTGCTGATCGACTTCGCCAAGGTCACTCTGCGGCGCGGGGGCCGAACTCTGGTCGGACCTATTACCTGGTCGGTAGAACTCGACGAGCGGTGGGTGGTGATCGGACCCAACGGCGCCGGTAAGACGTCGCTGCTGCGCATCGCCGCGGCAATGGAGCATCCGTCTTCAGGTACTGCCTACGTGCTCGGGGAACGCCTAGGCCGGGTCGATATGGCAGAGTTGCGTGCACGGGTCGGGCTGAGCAGTTCGGCTCTTTCTCAGCGGGTGCCTGACGACGAAATGGTGCGGGACCTGGTCGTTTCGGCAGGCTACGCCGTGCTCGGTCGTTGGCGTGAGCGCTACGACGAAATGGACTACCTCCAGGCACTCGACATGCTGGAAAGCGTCGGAGCCGAACACCTCGCCCAGCGCGTCTACGGCACGTTGTCCGAAGGTGAACGCAAGCGGGTGCTGATCGCGCGGTCGTTGATGACCGACCCGGAGTTGCTGCTGCTCGACGAGCCGGCCGCCGGACTCGACCTAGGTGGCCGCGAAGAACTCGTCGCCCGGCTCGGAGATCTGGCGGCCGATCCGGATTCCCCGGCGATGGTGTTGGTGACCCACCACGTCGAGGAGATCCCGGAGGGGTTCTCGCACTGCCTGATCCTGGCGGAGGGCACTGTGGTGGACGGCGGCCTGTTGACCGACGTGCTGACCGCGGAGAACCTGTCAAAGGCGTTCCAACAGTCGATCGCGTTAGACGTCGTAGACGGTCGCTACTTCGCGCGCCGGACTCGCGGGCGCGCCGCGCACAGGAGGCCGAAATGACAGAACCATTGACACCCAGACCTGCCGCGACCGTGGTGTTGATCCGCGACACCGTCCGGGAAGGGGAAAGTCTCGAAGTCTTTCTCATGCGGCGTCACGCGGCGATGGAATTCGTCGCCGGGGTGATGGTGTTCCCCGGCGGCGGTGTCGACGACCGCGACCGCAATGCCGACGTCGCTTGGCACGGACCAGACCGCCAGTGGTGGGCCGATCGGTTCGGCATGCCTGCCGAGCTGGCGGAGGCGCTGGTCTGCGCGGCGGCGCGGGAGACGTTCGAAGAGTCCGGCGTGCTGTTCGCCGGCTCCGCCGACGACCCGGACCTGCTCGTCGACGATGCCTCCGTCTACCGAGACCAGCGCGTCGCCCTCGAGAACAAGACGCTCTCATTCGGGGAGTTCCTGCGGTCGGAGAAGCTGGTGTTGCGCGCCGACCTACTGCGCCCATGGGCTAACTGGGTGACGCCCAAAGAAGAACGCACCCGCCGCTACGACACTTACTTCTTCGTTGGTGCGCTCCCGCAGGGCCAGCGCGCGGACGGTGACAACACCGAGACTGACAAGGCTGGCTGGGTTACCCCGCAGGCGGCGCTCGACGATTTTGCCGACGGACGCAGCTTCCTGCTACCGCCGACATGGACCCAGCTCGACGCAGTCAATACTCACACGGTTGCCGAGGTGCTGGCCGTTGAGCGCTCGATCGTGGCCGTTGAACCGCACCTGGCCGTCGACCAGGGCGGCAATTGGGCGATCGAGTTTTTCAACAGCGACCGCTACATCGAAGCGCGAAACCGGCGAGCCCCGAGCGGGTACACCGACGGGCGCCGCCCGCGTGAGTGAGTTTGTCACCTTAGTACTCGCCGAGGATGACGAGGACGCCATCGCCGGAGGCGGTAATCGGGCTCGGATTGCGACGCTGCTGCTGTCGAGGCCGCCTACCAACGCCTTGACCCGTCAGGTATGTCGGGAAATCGTCGAGGCCGCCGCGCGGCTCGGCGGATGTGATGATGTCTACGCCGTCGTCCTGTTCGGCGGGCACGACATCTTCTCGGTCGGCCAGGACATACCTGATTGGCAGACGTTGGACACTGCCGAGGCCAACGAAGCCGACCGGCTCTTTCAGCGTGCAGTCGAAGCGCTCGCCGCGGTACCGAAACCCACCGTCGCCGCACTCACCGGATACGCGCTGGGCGCGGGTCAGACGTTGGCCCTGGCTGCGGATTGGCGGGTCAGCGGTGACAATGTCAAGTTCGGTGCGACCGAGATTCTGGCCGGGTTGGCGCCTGCCGGTGATGGTGCGGCCCGGCTGGCCAGTGTGATCGGCGACAGCAAGGCCAAAGACCTGGTGTTCAGCGGGCGCTTCGTCGATGCCCGCGAAGCGCTGGAGCTGGGGCTGATCGACGAGATGGTGGCACCGGACACGGTGTATGACACGGCGGTCGCCTGGGCGAGTCGGTTTCTGGACTATTCGCCGGCGGCGTTGGCGGCGGCGAAGACCGCGTTTGGCCCCTATGAGGCTCGCGACAGAAGGGCAGGCGACAGCGGGCGTTAGGCTGCCCTGCATGACGAGTTCCGATGTCACCGACCCGGCGCCACAGCCGCGAGCGACCCAGGAGCAGGTCGAGGCCGCCCGGCAGGACACCAAGCTTGCCCAGGTGCTCTACCACGATTGGGAAGCCGAGAGCTACGACGAAAAGTGGTCGATCTCCTACGACCAGCGTTGCGTCGAGTACGCCCGAGGCCGATTCGACGCGGTGGTGCCTGAGCCGGTTCAGGGGGAGCTGCCCTACGACCGGGCCCTGGAACTGGGCTGTGGCACGGGGTTCTTCCTGCTCAACCTGGTCCAGGCAGGCGTGGCGCGTCGAGGGTCGGTGACCGACCTCTCGCCGGGCATGGTCAAGGTGGCAACCCGTAACGGTCTATCGCTCGGCCTGGACATCGACGGCCGCGTCGCCGATGCCGAGGGCATCCCGTACCAGGACAACACCTTCGATCTGGTGGTCGGGCACGCTGTGCTGCACCACATCCCTGACGTGGAGTTGTCGCTTCGCGAGGTGGTGCGGGTGCTAAAACCGGGCGGGCGGTTCGTCTTCGCAGGTGAGCCGACCACGGTCGGCAATCGGTACGCCCGCACGCTGGCCGATCTGACCTGGAAGACCACAGTGCGGGCAATGAAGCTTCCCGGGCTGGGTTCCTGGCGCCGGCCCCAGGAGGAACTCGACGAGAACTCCCGGGCGGCTGCGCTGGAGTGGATTGTGGACCTGCATACGTTCGATCCGGCCGATCTGGAGCAGATGGCGACCAACGCCGGAGCCGTTGAGGTGCTGACCGCCAGTGAGGAGTTCACCGCGGCGATGCTGGGCTGGCCGATCAGGACGTTCGAATCGACGGTACCGCCAGGAAAGCTGGGGTGGGGCTGGGCGAAATTCGCCTTCGGCAGCTGGACCACATTGTCGTGGGTGGATGCCAACCTGTGGCGTCGGGTGGTCCCCAAGGGCTGGTTTTACAACGTCATGCTGACGGGGATCAAGCCGTCGTAGAGTTTGGCCTCGACGATGTGAGGTATCTCAGCAGCGATGCTGGGAAGCTCGCGCTAGATGAGGTTGCACGGTATCGCCTCAGCGGGCCCACTCTGATTTCTGACATCGCTGCAGTCAGATCTCTATTCGCCGAACGGGCCGCCGTTCTCGTGGAAACGGTGATGCTGCGTCGGCAGGCGGCCGCGAAGCTCGCTGATTCCGCCAATGTCTCGGAATGGTTGTTCACCGGTGAGGCCCTGCAGCAGACCACTGCCGGGCCGGTCGCCGAGCACCGCGCGCGGCGACTGGCCGGTGCCACCGTCCACGACGCGACGTGTTCTATTGGTACCGAGCTGGCGGCGCTGCGGAATTGGGCTGATCTAGTCGTCGGCAGTGACCTCGACCCGGTGCGTCTTGCGATGGCCCGAAACAACGTCGGCGACATCGCACTGTGCCGCGCAGATGCGCTGCGGCCCGTCACCGCCGACACGGTCGTCGTCGTCGACCCCGCACGGCGAAGCGGCTCGAGGCGACGGTTCGATCCCCGCACCTACTCACCGCCGTTGGACCAACTCCTGGAGGTGTTGCGGGCTCGCGAATACGCCGTGAAATGCGCTCCCGGAATTGATTTCGCTGTACTGCGGGAGCTGGGGTTCGAAGGTGAGGTGGAGGTGACCTCGCTGGCAGGCAGTGTCCGCGAAGCGTGCCTTTGGTCTCGCGGGCTCACGAATACCAGGGTGCGGCGGCGGGCCACGATTCTCGATACAGCCGAACAGGTCACCGACGCAGACCCCGACAGTTGCCCGGTGGCGCCCGCGGGCCGTTGGATCGTCGACCCTGACGGTGCGGTCGTCCGCGCCGGACTGGTACGCCACTACGGGACCAAGCACGGCCTGTGGCAACTCGATCCCGACATCGCATACCTGTCAGGTGACCGACTGCCCGACGGCGTGCGCGGGTTCGAGGTCCTCGAGCAGTTGGCGTTCAGTGAACGGCAGCTGCGCCAGGCCCTTTCGGCGCGTGCTGTGGGAGCGGTCGAGATATTGGTCCGCGGGGTCGACATCGACCCCGATGCGCTGCGGCCGCGGCTGCGGCTGCGCGGCGCGACGCACTTGAGCGTGGTCGTCGCCCGGCTGGGTTCTGGGGCCGCAAGCCGGGCAACAGCATTCATATGCCGACCGTCAAGGTGATCGGACACGTACCCTGGCATCAACTGCGTCGAGGTCCGATCGGCGCCGATTACAAGGATGGCCCTTGATACGTATTCTCGCCGCTGTTGTGTTGGCTGCCGGTGTGGTCACGGGTTGGGCGACAGCCGCCCCGGTGTCCGCGGCCCAGTCAGCCTGTGAGGACCTGGGCGGCGTAGTCGACGCCGAAAAGATCTGTCATGTGCATGTCGAGAACCCCGCCTACCGGCTGGACTTCACGTTCCCGGCCGACTATCCCGACCAGCAGGCCCTGACTGCCTATTTGACGCAGACCCGTGCCGGCTTCGTCAACGTCTCGGACATGCCAGGGTCCTGGAATCGGCCCTATGTCCTCGACGTTAGGGGCACAGCCCACCGGTCCGGACCCGAGGACGCCGGTACCCGCAGCGTTGTGTTCCAGGTTTACGAGAACGTCGGAGGCCCGCATCCGCAGACCTGGTACGGGGCGTTCAACTGGGATGTCTCGGCGGAGGCTCCCATCAGCTTCGACACTCTGTTCAAACCCGACTCCAAACCCCTGGACGTGATCTTCCCGATAGTGCAGTCCGATGTCTCCCGCCAGCTCGGTATGGATTCCGCGATTTCACCTGCTGACGGTCTGAATCCTGAGAAGTACCAGCAGTTCGCGATCACCGACGATTCGGTGATCTTCTTCTTCGGCCAGGACGAGATGATGGCCGGTGCCGGGGGGGCGCTGCAGGCGACGGTACCACGCAGCGCGATCGAGCCGCTGCTCGCGGAATCGGACTACGCCGGGGCGAATCCGTAGACCTGGCCGTCGTTGGTTGCGGTGACGACACGCCTGTCCTGCCCGATCGATACCCCGACCGGCCATCCGGTGGCAGCGGGAAGGCGGTAGCTGTTCACAGTGCGCCCATCGCCGAGATCGAAGATCATCAGGGCCATCCCGGAGGCGTCGTCTTCCTCGTTGCTGCCGGCGCGGACCACCGTGTAGCCGACCCCGGCCAGGCTTGAGGTCGACAGCGGTGAGGTGTCGTCGCGTTTCCAGACCTCTTCCCCCTGCTCGCCGGTGTCGCGGATGGCTACCAGTTGGGCTCTCGGCCCACCGCCGGCGATGATCAAACCGTCTGGGGTGACCGACGGCGGGGTCTGGGCGAGATAGTTCAGTGGCACCGACCACTTCGGCGTACCGTCAACGCTGTTGAGCGCCCACAGCTTCTCGTCGCGGCCGTTGACGTACACCGTCGAGCCATCCGCGGACAGAACCGGGCTGGCCAGCGGCCCGTCGCCAACAGCCTCGCTGGTCCACTCGCGGGTAAGCGGCGGGGTGTGCCCCGGCTGGTACTTCAGGCCGACGAGCACGGGTGCGTCGGTGTCGGGCTCCCACAGCGTCAGCACGACGATGTCGGTCACGTCAGAAAACGCGGGGGCCGCGGCCACGGGGCATTCCGGGCGGGCTAAGCGGCAGTCTTCGAGTCCGCGTCGGGAGTTGGTGGGGTCGACGCCGGCAACAAGATCCAGGGAGGTACCGGTCACCGTGCCACGGTGGGCATTGAACGTGAGTACCTGGCCTAGGTGCGTGACCACCAACAGGCTGCCCGGTGACAATATGCGCGGCGTCATCGGCATTCCGATCACCGGCTGGCGCCATCGGACCCACTGGGTCGGCGGATACGACAACACCGCTCCGGGCTGACCTACGTAGAGGTTCTCGAAATCGTCTAACAGCGGGCTGGCGAATCCACCGCCCTGGACGATCCTGGTGCACCAACGCTGCCGCGCGTGATTGTCGGTCTCCCAGACCATCAAGGAGCAGCCTCCGGCGGTCTGGGCGTTCACGGCCAGCTGGCCTTCGTAGCCGAGCACCACCTGGGCCGCTAGGTCACCCTTCACCGAACGTGCCCATTCCAGGCGAAGTGCATCGGCGCCGCTGACCGGTGAGTAGCTGCTGTTCGCCGCATCCGCGTACTGGGAAGGCCAGCCTTCCGCGGCTCTGGCCTCGACCCACGAATCGATGTTGCCGCAGGCGGCGGACACGCCCGTGATCAGCGCCGTTGTGGCCAACGCGATGAATCGCCGGAGCACGGAATCCCTTCTGACTTTCGCAGCGTTCTACTACGTCCATATGTTTTCGAGCCCACGTGAGGGTAACCGTTCACCTTCTGAGGGCAGGAGCGTTGCGACCCCGGAATGTCGCGAGTCGGCTCGCGTAGGCTGTCCGGCCATGACGACGATGTGGGGTGCGCCGCTGCACAAACGTTGGCGAGGCTCGCGTTTGCGGGATCCGCGTCAAGCCAACTTCCTGACCATGGCATCGCTGAAGTGGTTGCTGGCCAATCGCGCCTACACGCCGTGGTATTTGGTCCGTTACTGGCGGTTGTTGAAGTTCAAGCTGGCCAATCCGCACATCATCACCCGTGGCATGGTGTTCATCGGCAAGGGCGTGGAGATGCAGGCGACCCCCGAGCTGTCCGAGATGGAGATCGGTCGGTGGGTGCACATCGGCGACAAGAACACCATCCGCTGCCATGAGGGTTCGCTGCGCATCGGCGACAAGGTGGTGCTTGGGCGCGACAACGTCATCAACACCTACCTCGACATCGAGCTGGGTGACTCGGTGTTGATGGCCGACTGGTGCTACGTATGCGATTTCGATCATCGGATGGACAACATCGAACTGCCGATCAAAGATCAGGGCATCCTCAAGGGGCCGGTCCGGATCGGACCCGACACCTGGATCGCAACCAAAGTGACGGTGTTGCGGGGGACCAACGTGGGGCAGGGTTGCGTCTTGGGTTCACATGCCGTGGTCAAAGGCGAGATACCGGACTACTCCATCGCCGTCGGCGCGCCTGCCAGGGTGGTCAAGAACCGAAAGTCGTCGTGGGAAACCTCGGCGGCCCAGCGGGCGGAGTTGGCCGAGGCGCTGGCCGACATCGAACGGAAGAAGGCCGCCCGCTAGCGATTCGGCAGCGGGCGCTCGATGATGGGTCGGCGGGGGTGCGGCCGGCGCTCGGCGCGTTTGGCGGCCAGATACACCTGCGAGGTTTCGGTGGCCACTGTCTGCCAGGCGAAGTCCGAAGTGAGGCGTTCACGTGCTGCCTCGGCCCGTTGCTGAGCGGCGGCGGGAGCGTTGAGCGCCACTCGGACCGCCGCCGCTAGTGCGGCCACATCGTTGGGCGGGTGCGACAACCCGGTCACGCCGTCGATCACCGCTTCGCCGAGACCGCCCGCATTGGAGGTGACCAACGGCGCCCCGGCTGCGGCAGATTCGAGCGCAACGATGCCGAACGGCTCGTAATGCGAGGGCAGTACGGCGGCATCGGCGCGATGCAGCAATGACAGCAACTGCGAATGATCAACGTGGCCTAAGAAATTCGTCGCCTTAGACACCCTGTGCTTGCGGGCCTGCTCTTTGAGGAAGTCGAGCTGGGTGCCGTCTCCGGCTATAGTCAGCGTGGTCCCGGGATGCGTGCGACGGATCCGGGGCAGCGCGGCGATCGCGTCATGTATCCCTTTTTCGTATTCCAGGCGGCCGAAGTACAGCAGCTCGGCAGGTCCGGAATGTCGACGACGCGCGGCAAAGGGCCAACCTTGGGCGTCAATCCCGTTGCGGATGACCGAGATATTGTCGAGTTCTGGGCCGAACAGTGCGCTGATCTCATCTCGCATCGACGCCGAACAGGCGATCAGCGAGTCTGATTCGCGCACAAGCCACGACTCCAGTGCATGTACCTGCCGGCTCACCGAGCCCGACACCCAGCCCGAATGTCGACCCGCTTCGGTGGCGTGAATAGTGGAAACCAGTGGTACGTCAAAGGACTGAGCCAAGGCGACGGCCGGATGCGCGACCAGCCAATCGTGCGCGTGAACTACGTCGGGCCGCCAGTCGGCAAGCCCGAGGCCGGCGCGGACCATCGCATGGCCCATGGCGAGCGTCCAGGCCATCATGTCCGCACCGAAGGTGAACTCGTGCGGGTCCTCGGCGGCGGCAATGACACGTACACCCTCGGCGATTTCGTCGGTGGTTGGATGCGAGTGTGGGTCGGTAGCCGTCGGCCTTCGGCCGAGCACGACCACTTCGTGGCCCGCCGTAACGAGTTCGGTCGCCAGGTGGTGCACGTGGCGGCCGAGCCCGCCGATCACCACCGGCGGGTATTCCCACGACAGCATCAGGATCTTCATCTTCATGCGCTCGGCAGTCTGCGTGCGTCGAGTGCTCCGAAAAGGCCGTCAGCGCGGTTCCAGCCCTCGGCCAGACGCTGCGCATGCTGACGCCGACCCGCCGCCAGCGCTCCCGCGATCTCGCGGGTGGCATGTGCGTGCAGGTGGGCGCGATATCGTGCGTAGTCCGCAGCCGAATCCTTGCTGACCATGAAAGGCCAGTCGCTCGACACGGTGAGCAGCGTCTCGCGCAGTATTTGATCGGCGACGAAATCCCTTGACGTGGGCCGGCCCGGGGATCCCGAAGTCCCCGGTTGGGCGAGCGCTTTGTCGACGGTTGTCAGCGCCGTGTCGACGACCTCGCCGTTGAGCTGGACAAGGTCGGCCACCTGCTCGCCGCCCCACACCTGCCAGTCCTTGCCCGAGCCCCACGAGCTTGGCGGCAGGTCGACGGGTGCGCCGATGTAGCCGTCGGCAACCGCGTCTGACAGTGTGCCGACGCGTATACCAGCGGCCGGGAGCGCGCGCAGTACGCGTTCGAGCCAGGCGGGGCCTTCATACCACCAGTGGCCGAACAGTTCGGTGTCGAACGCGGCGATGACGTGGGCGGGACGGCCGGTGCGCGCACTCTCGTTGGTCAAGCGCTGCCGTACTGTTTCGACGAAGTCGGCCACGTGGGCATTCACGGCGGCGTCGGCGCGCTCGGGGTCATACGGGGCTTTGGCGTCCGAAGCCACGTTGCGGCCGGTCACCCGGGCGGGCTTGAGCCCGGCCGCGTGATCGTAAGTGTGGAAATCGCGATAGGCGGCGTGGCCGGGATATCCGGACCTGGGGGACCAGACGCGGTAGCTGACCTGTAGGTCACGGCCGAACGCCACCACGTCGGAACCGGCGACCGGCCGACCTAGTGCGGTGTCTCCGTGCAGCGACGGACCGTCGACCATGAAGTGGCCGAGACCTGCGTTGGCATAGTCGAGCTCCATTCCGGGCGCGTACGCGCACTCGGGAGCCCAGATCCCTGTCGGTGTGTGGGAAAACCTCTGCTTGGCGTCCGCAAGTCCTTCGTGTAGTGCGAACTCACGGAGCCGGGGATGCAGCAAGGGCTGGAACGGGTGGGCTAGCGGGCCGCCCAGCAGCTCGATCACCTCTCCGTCGAGCAGCTCGCGCAACACCGGGCTTCCGCCGTGGCGCCACAGCGTCTCGAATTCTGTCAGCTCCCGATCGGCTTCGGCGTACTGGTGGGAGCCCAACTTCCGCAATGCCTCTGGAGTTGTTGCCGGCCCACTCCCTGAAGATGTCCGGATATTTGCCGCTTCGAGTGCACGCAGCTGCCAGTTGCTCAGCCATTGGTGCATCCCCTGGAGGCAATAGGGGTCGTCGAGCTGTGCGGCCACCACGGGTGTGACGCCGAGGGTGACCAGGTGCCTGTGATTCTCGGCCGCAAGGGTGCGTAACACGCGCGCCATCGGCAGATAGGCCGCCGACCACGACTGGTAGAGCCATTCCTCGCCGACCGGCCAGCGACCGTGATGTGCCAGCCAGGGCAGATGGGTGTGTAGGACCAGCGTGAAGAGTCCGGGGACGTGTGGCCCGCCGGGTTCGGGACTTGAGCGGGTCACGGCCGAACCGCGATCGCCACCAGATCCAAGCTGTCATCGATGTCTCTGGGGCCACCTGTGTCGGGGTCGGCGGAGTGGGCCACCAAGTCGAAGTCGTCGGTGCTCACCGAGGCGACGTCGGCAAGCAGATCGGCCGGCCACGGTGCGTCGGCAAGTGCGCGCGAGATCTGGGCTTCGATGATTGATCCGCCGTGGCGAGCGTCGAGCTCGGCAAGACGGTGGCCATGGAAAACCCCGTAGACGGCTTCGATTTCAAAGCCGGCCGACTCCAGGAGCTCGGTGAGTTCAGCGGCGTTCAGCTCGCGGGTGTGAAACGGGTTCACAGGCGTGTCGCTACCTGGGGAAAAGGTGATGCGGTTCGGGGTCGACATCAACAGGACTCCGCCCGGCCGCAGAACCCGAAGGCACTCGGCGACGAACTGTCCCTGATCCCAGAGATGTTCAATCACCTGGAAGTTGACCACGACATCGATGGACGCGGTCGGCAAAGGCAGCTCGGCCAGATTGCCTTGGCGCATGTCGACCCGGGGGTAGTGCGTGCGGACGTGGGCCACTGCCGATTCGTCGTAGTCGAGGCCGATCACTTGGCGTGCGATGCCGGCGATAAGGTCGGCGCCGTAGCCCTCGCCGGAACCTGCCTCGAGTACGTCGCGGTCGACGCAGCGGTCGGCCAGCCGCCGGTAGACGACTTCGTGGCGGCGGAACCAGTAGTTCTCCTCGGTGAGGCCGGGTACGGTCCTCTCGCCGGTCAGCGTCATGGGAGCTGCCGTCGGAGGCTTGTCAGGCGTCCCCGACCCGGTAACAGTTGCGCTCATTGCTAGGCAGGCTAACCCGTAACCGTCCGGGGACGAATTGTTCGTCTACCCGGGCCGGTTCGCGGGGCTGGCAAATCGCGAACTTCGACCAGCTATGGTGATCCTGCGAACCAACACAAGTTACTAGCCGGTAACTAGTGATGATTGCTATGCAACGTGATCATGCAGGCCGGTCGCCGGCCCCGTCTAGGAGGACGAACAAGAGTCATGACGAACATCGTGGTCCTGATCAAACAGGTCCCAGACACATGGTCGGAGCGCAAGCTGACCGAGGGCGACTGGACCCTCGATAGGGAGGCTGCCGACGCCGTGCTCGACGAGATCAACGAGCGCGCCGTCGAGGAGGCGCTACTGATCAAGGAGCGCGAAGGCGGTGAAAGCTCAGTCACAGTACTGACCGCCGGCCCGGCGCGCGCCACCGAGGCGATCCGCAAGGCTTTGTCGATGGGTGCGGACAAGGCTGTCCACTTGCTCGACGAAGGCCTGCACGGCTCCGATGTGGTGCAGACCGGCTGGGCTTTGGCCCGTGCGCTGGGCACCGTCGAGGGCACCGGGTTGGTCATCGCCGGCAATGAGGCCACCGATGGGGTCGCCGGCGCGGTTCCCGCGATTGTGGCCGAGTACCTGGGCCTGCCCCAGTTGACGCATCTGCGCAAGGTCTCTGTTGAGGGTGGCAAGGTCAGCGGAGAGCGTGAGACCGACGACGGTCTGTTCACCGTTGAGGCCCCACTGCCGGCTGTCATCAGCGTGAACGAGAAGATCAACGAGCCCCGTTTTCCGTCCTTCAAAGGCATCATGGCCGCTAAGAAGAAGGAAGTGACCACGCTGACACTGGCCGACATCGGTGTAGAGGCCGACGAGGTCGGCGTCGCCAACGCCGGATCCAAGGTGCTGTCATCAACCCCCAAGCCGCCCAAGACCGCAGGTGAGAAGATCACCGACGAGGGCGAGGGCGGCACCAAGATCGCCGAGTACCTGGTCGGCCAAAAGATCATCTAGCCGAAATAATCCAACACCTCCCCACCCACTGACGACATAAGAGGCGAACGAAACCCATGGCTGAAGTACTTGTGCTCGTGGAGCACGTCGAAGGTGCATTGAAGAAGATCAGCGCTGAACTGATCACCGCCGCGCGCGCGCTGGGCGAGCCCGCCGCTGTGGTGGTGGGCAAGCCCGGCACGGCCGACCCGCTCGTCGACGGGCTGAAGGCTGCCGGCGCTGCCAAGATCTACGTCGCTGAGTCCGACGACGCAGAGAACTACCTGACCACCCCCTATGTGGACGTGTTGGCTGCGCTGGCCGAGTCGGCCAGTCCCGCTGGCGTGCTCCTCGCTGCCAGTGTCGACGGCAAAGAGATCGCCGGCCGGCTGGCTGCCCGCATCGGTTCCGGCCTGCTGGTGGACGTCGTTGAGGTCAAAGAAGGCGCGGTAGGCATTCATTCCATCTTCGGTGGCGCCTACACCGTGGAGGCCCAGACGGTCGGTGACACCCCGGTGATCACCGTGCGCCCCGGGGCGATCGAGGCCGAGCCTGCCGACGGCGCTGGAGAGGTTGTCAGCGTCGAGGTACCTGCTGCCGCCGAGAATGCGACGAAGATCACCTCGCGTGAACCGGCTGTCGCCGGTGACCGTCCTGAGCTGGCGGAGGCGACCGTCGTCGTGGCCGGCGGTCGCGGCGTCGGCAGTGCGGAGAACTTCGGGGTCGTCGAGGCGTTGGCGGACTCACTCGGTGCCGCTGTCGGTGCATCGCGCGCCGCCGTCGACTCCGGGTACTACCCCGGCCAGTTCCAGGTCGGGCAGACCGGAAAGACGGTGTCCCCGCAGCTCTACGTCGCTTTGGGCATCTCCGGGGCAATTCAGCACCGCGCCGGCATGCAGACGTCGAAGACGATCATCGCCGTCAACAAGGACGAAGAGGCGCCTATCTTCGAGATCACCGACCTGGGCATAGTGGGCGACCTCTTCAAGGTCACCCCGCAGCTGACCGAGGCAGTCAAAGCACGCAAAGGTTAGTTTCCCGCCGCAGAGCCGGACGCAGACGTCCTGGGCTATCGGAATGGACGTCCCTTTGGCGATTGGGGGCTTCTTCAGTGAGGGATGGCGCGAAGTTGGGTGTTGGCCGGCTGATGAGGTCGCGGCTCAGTTGAGGGCGAGAGCCTCCAGCTGAGCACAAATGGTTCTGCGCCGACGCGGCGTTACCCGGCTGAGCGGTGTACGTTGCGTCGACCCCGCCGGTATGCACGAGTGGCTCTGAGCGCCCCGTCCGCCGTGTACACGAACGCTAAGACTGACAGCACAATCAAAACGAGAAACATCGAGAGCCAATCAGATCTGCTGTGGTCCACGCCCCACCAAACGTAGGTGAACAACACAGTGAAGAGGAACGCCACCGCACCGCGCCAGCGATCCAGATAGGGGTTCACGGCATCGCGCGCGGCGTGTTCATGATCGACGCGAGCGACGAGGTCGTCGATGCGCAGGTAGATGGATCGCTGCAGTTCCGCCCGACGGTGGGTTTGCTCAGCGGGAAGTCGATCGAGCAGGTCGAGGTCATCCTTGACCGGTCCCCGCACATCCGGCGCCTTCAGGAAACTCATCGCAACAACACCGAGCACCAGTCAGCCCAAGACGGGGGCTGCGCCTATCAACAGTTGGATCAGATCATCCATGGCGTCTTCTCCTTTTCTCGCATCATCGGCACTGCAGGCAGCATCCCGCGCCTGCGGCGAGGTCGTTCACACCCGGAGCAGGTGCTTTGGGCCGTCCGCGACATTATCGTTTGTTACCGAATCGGCCAGCTCGGACGCGGCGGGCGGGTCCCGGCGGCCTACCATCGGCGATGACACATTGCCGCCCGCTAGGAGGCCGCAGGCGCGGTGATGGGTCCAGGTCAGCGCAGGTGGCAGGCTCCGGTTGCGGTGGGGGCGTGTGCTGGCGGCGTGAGCACAGTGGGATCCTCAGGCGCGCGACGGCTATTGTGGAACGGTTATGTCTGCGTCGGTGTCCTCTCTCAAGCCGGTGTACTTCGACCACGCCGCCACCATCCCGATGCGTCCCGACGCGATCGAGGCGATGACCGCTGAGCTGGCGACGGTCGGCAACGCCTCCTCGCTGCACGGCTCCGGCCGGGTAGCCCGCCGCCGGTTAGAGGAGTCGCGTGAAACGCTGGCCAAGTTACTGGGGGCTCGTCCGTCGGAAGTGATCTTCACCGCCGGCGGCACCGAGAGCGACAACCTGGCCGTCAAGGGCATCTTCTGGGCCCGCCGTGAGTCATCGCCGCAACGGCGTCGTATTGTGACCACCCCCATTGAGCATCACGCGGTCCTCGATGCCGTGCAGTGGCTTGTGGAGCACGAAGGCGCTGAAGTCACCTGGATACCGGTTGACGACGTGGGCTCGGTGAGCCCCGCCGCTATGCGTTCGGCCATCGGTGATCCAGCCGATGTCGCCCTGATTTCAGTGATGTGGGCGAACAATGAAGTTGGCACGGTCATGCCTATCGCCGAACTAGCCTCCGCTGCAACCGAGTTCGGTATTCCCATGCACAGCGATGCGGTCCAGGCAGTCGGCCAGATCCCCGTGAGCTTCGCCGGCAGTGGGCTGTCGGCGATGAGTGTGACTGCCCACAAGTTCGGCGGCCCAACTGGAGTGGGCGCTCTGCTGCTGCGTCGAGATACGGCATGTATGCCACAACTACACGGCGGCGGCCAGGAGCGAGACGTACGTTCGGGTACTCAGGATGTAGCTGGCGTGGTGGGTATGGCCGCTGCCGCACGGAGTGCCGTCGCCGCCACGGAGACGACCAGTGCCCGGCTGCGGGAGCTGCGCGACCGGCTGGTTGATGGCGTGCTGTGCAGGATTGAGGACGTTTATCTCAATGGTGCGCCAAGTGGCGCGGACCGTCTCCCGGGCAACGCGCATTTCACCTTCCGCGGATGTGAGGGTGATTCCCTGCTGATGTTGTTGGATGCCAGGGGAATCGAATGTTCCACGGGTTCGGCATGTACGGCCGGTCTGGCGCAACCGTCACATGTCCTGACCGCGATGGGCGCCGACCCGGCCAGCGCCCGCGGCTCGCTGCGCCTGTCCCTGGGCCACACGAGCACCGATGCCGACGTCGACGCCATCCTTGAGGTACTACCCGCGGTCATTCAACGAGCCCGGCAGGCGGCGCTGGCTAGTTCGGGGCGGTGAGCTGAGGTGCGGGTGCTGGTCGCGATGAGCGGTGGCGTGGATTCGGCCGTGGCCGCCGCCCGGATGGTCGACGCCGGACACGAGGTCGTGGGTGTGCACTTGGCGCTGTCATCCGCGCCGGGGACGTTGCGCACCGGTTCGCGCGGGTGCTGTTCGAAGGAGGATGCCGGTGACGCGCGCCGAGTCGCCGACGTACTCGACATCCCATTTTATGTTTGGGACTTCGCTGACCGATTCCACAAGGACGTTATCGACGACTTCGTGGACTCCTACGCCCGTGGGGAGACACCCAACCCCTGTGTTCGCTGCAACGAGCGAATCAAATTCTCCGCGTTGGCCGCCCGTGCCTTGGCTCTGGGTTTCGATGCGCTGGCAACCGGACATTACGCCCAGTTGTCGGCTGGCCGCCTGCGTAGGGCGGTCGACCGTGACAAAGACCAGTCCTATGTGCTGGCCGTGCTGACTGCTGAGCAGCTGCGCCATGCGTTATTCCCGATCGGCGACACCGCGAAATCGCAGATCCGTGAGGAGGCTGGCCGCCGTGGGTTGCCGGTGGCCCAGAAGGCGGACAGCCACGACATCTGCTTCATCCCATCTGGGGACACCAGGGCATTTCTGGGCGCGCGAATCGGGGTGCGGCGTGGGGTTGTGGTGGACCCAGCCGGGTCGGTCTTGGCCGAACACGATGGCGTGCACGGCTTCACTATCGGCCAGCGAAAGGGTCTGGGCGTCGCCGGTCCCGGTCCTGACGGCGGCCCCAGATACGTGACCGGGATTGATGCCGACACCGCTACCGTGCACGTCGGTGACCTCGCCGATCTCGAGGTCGCCACCCTCGACGCCGATTCGTCGGTGTTCACCTCGGGCGTCGCACCGGATGAACCGGTGGAATGCGTGGTGCAGGTGCGAGCCCACGGTGGAATCGCCGATGCGGTCGTCGAGCTGCGCGGCGAGACGTTGGTGGTCGAGTTGCGCAGTCCGCTGCGCGGTGTGGCTCCGGGGCAGACCGTGGTGTTCTACCGTCCCGACCCCGATGGCGACGAGGTGTTGGGCAGTGCGACGATTCTGGCGGCACGGTAGTCCGACGCCGATCAGGCGACGAGGTCGGTCCTGCTCGCCGCTGGCCCGTCCCATAGGCTCGATCGAGTGAGTGCTTTCGCCACTGCGACGGGTGTCGGATCGTGGCCGGGCATCTCGGCGCGGGAGGCGGCCGAACTGGTTGTCGGCGAGCTGCACCGCTTACCCCACCTCGTGGAGCTTCCAGAGCGGGGTGTGGGTGCCGACCTGATCGGTCGTGCCGGTGCGCTCCTGGTGGATATCGCTATCGACACGGTTCCCCGCGGATACCGAATTGCCCCTGGGCGACGGTCGGTTACCCGGCGGGCCGTCAGCCTGCTCGATGAGGACATCGACGCGCTGGAGGAGGCCTGGGAGAAAGCCGGGCTGCGAGGTGGTACCCGCGTGGTCAAGATGCAAGCCCCCGGGCCGGTCACGCTGGCCGCGAACGTGGAGCTGCCTGGTGGGCACCGAGCGATCACTGACATCGGCGCGGTGCGAGATCTGACCACGTCGCTGGCCGAAGGTGTGGCAGCACTGCGGGCGCAACTGACACGCCGGCTGGACGCCGGAGTGGTTGTTCAGTTCGATGAGCCCTCGCTGCCTGCCGCGCTGGCAGGCCGGTTGACCGGTGTGACCAGCTTCTCACCAGTGCACCCTGTGAGCGAGGCTGTGGTAACCGAACTGCTCGACGAATGCGTCGCCGTGGTTGGCGGCGATGTCGCGATACACAGTTGCGCTGCAGCGCTACCATGGAAACTGTTGCAGCGTAGTGGCATTAGTGCCATATCCGTTGATGTGCACACACTCATCGCCGTAGATCTCGACGGAGTCGGCGAGTTCGTCGAATCAGGGCGAACAGTCCTGCTGGGCGCGATACCGGCCAGGTTGTCCGGGCCGCGGCCGTCTGCAGCGCAGATCGCGGCGACGGTGGCCGGGGTCACCGACCGGCTGGGTTTCGGGCGTGCAGTGCTAAGCGACCGTATCGGCGTCACACCGGCCTGCGGACTCGCTGCTGCGACGCCGGCGTGGGCGCGCACCGCTATCGAGTTGGCGCAGCGAGCCGCCGACATGTTCAGCGAAGATCCAGCGGCGGTCTGACGCGTCGCAAGCAGCCGATCAGCTACTTATTCGAGCGCAGGTCCCTGCGCAGGATTTTGCCCGAAGCCGACTTGGGGATCGCCTCGATGAACTCGACCTGCCGGACCTTCTTGTAGGGAGCGACCTGGTTGGCGACGAATGCCATCACCGCCGCCTCCGTCAGCTCAGCTACCTCTGGCGAAGTCAGCTTGACCACAAATGCCTTGGGCACCTCTTCGCCATCGGCGTCCGGCACTCCGACAACTGCAGCGTCGGCGATCTGCGGATGCGACAGCAGCACTGCCTCCAGCTCTGCGGGCGGCACCTGGTAGCCCTTGTACTTGATCAGCTCCTTGAGCCGGTCGACGATGTAGACACAACCTGCTGCGTCGACCTGGGCCAGATCGCCGGTGTGGAGCCAGCCGTCTTCGTCGACGGTGGCCCGGGTGGCCTCATCGTTGTTGAGGTATCCGGCCATCACGTTGGGTCCCTTGAACCATAGCTCGCCGGTCTTACTCAAACCCTCTGTGGGGAAATCGATTTCATCGCCTGACTCAGGATCGACGATTTTGGACGCGGCGTTGGACACCGTCCAGCCGACTGAACTCGGCGGCGCAGCGACGCGCATGTTTAGCCGGCCACCGTCGAACGGGGTTATGTGGCTGACCGGGCTCAGCTCGCTCATCCCATAACCCTGCACGACTTTGCAGCCGATTCGTTCGGCGACCGCGAGGCCGAGCTCGGCATCCAGCGGTGCCGCACCCGACATCACGACGTTGAGGGAGGACAGGTCATAGGAGTCCACAAGCGGATGCTTAGCCAGCGCCACTGCTACCGGCGGCGCTATGAACGCGATGGTGCATTTATGTTCGGCGATGTTGCCGAGAAACTCAGCGAGGTCGAATTTCTGCATGATGACCAGGCGTGCGCGGGCATGCAGGGCGGCATTGAGAAGCACTGTCATGCCGTAGATATGGAAGAACGGCAGCACGGCCAAAACCACGTCCTCGGAAACCATTCCGTGCAGCGGGCGAATCTGAGCGATGTTGGCGACGAGGTTGCGGTGAGTGAGCATCACCCCTTTGGGGTTTCCGGTGGTGCCTGAGCTGTACGGCAGAGCCGCCAGATGTGCTGACGGCGCATAGTTCACTGTTGGGGCAGGGGCACCTGCGGCGAGCAGTTCGGCCGCATTGGGATGCCCGTCGGCCGCGCGGCCCGCTCCGTCGAGCACCACCAGGTTTTCGTCCGGGATGCCGGCGGTTGCCGCTGCTTCTTTGGCCTGGGGGAGTAGCGCAGTAACGGTGACGAGCATCGTGGCATTTGCGTCGGTGAGCTGGTTGGCGATGTCCTTTGCCGTGAACAGCGTGTTGATCGTCGTCGCAGTGGCGCCGGCCCGCAGGATGCCGTGGAAGGCCACCGCGAACGCTGCGCTGTTGGGGGCGAGAAGCCCGATTACCTCTCCGACACCGGTGCCGCGGGCAGCCAGGGCCCCGGCGAATGTGCGCACTCGGGCCACCATCTCCCGATAGGTGGTTGTTCTGCCGGACTTCGTGTCGACGATGGCGACACGGTCGGCGTCGGTGTCGCTCAATCGGCCGAACAGGTACCCGTAGACGCTCGCACTGGGAATATCGACTTCGGGGAAGGGGCTCGCGAAGCTCATAAAACGATCGAACCATGCCGAGCGCGCTTACGAGGCGGGTTCGGCGTGCGGCAGGTCAGCGTTCGTCGAGCTGCTTGATCAATTTCTTAGCTGCGACCAACCGAAACGACGCGTCCACCAGCTCGACCACCTCGGCCCAATCCACCTTCTGGGCCGAGAGATCCAGCCCAAGCCAGCCGAACGGCCCGAGGTAAGCCGGGTAGAAGAACCGGATGTCCTGTTCCAGGGCCTTCCGGTCGCTGTCGTCGACCTTGATAAGGATCGAGTGCGGGTATTGCACGTGTTCGCCCTTTGCCGCGCCCTCGACACCGCCTTTGACGCTTCCGCCGCAGACCACGAACATCTTGGGGGCGCAAAACACCGGCCGGCCCCAGGCGACCTTCTCGAACGCCGCCGGGAATCCGAGCGCGATCCTGCGCACTTCGGTCAGGCCGCTATCGTCGCCGCTGAACATGATCTGATGGGGCATGGCGCCAGGCTACCCAGCGAATCGGGCGCGGAAAACGACGCAGGGGTGCTGACTCAAAGGGTGTGCGAACGCGCGGATTCGCTGTCAGATGACTTCGATAGCCTGCCAGGGTGAGTCCCAAGGCGATCCCGGGTCCCGAGGCGGCGCTGGCCGAACAAGCTGACGATGCATCCGACGCGCGGCTAAGGCGCCGCTGGCAAGCGGTCGCCGAAGAAGTGCGAGGGCATCAGTTCCGCTACTACATCCGGGACGCACCGGTGATATCCGACGCCGAGTTCGACACCCTTCTGCGCGAGCTGCAAACGCTCGAGGATGAGCATCCCGAGCTGCGGACACCGGACTCGCCCACCCAGCTGGTCGGAGGTGCGGGATTCGCCACCGGATTCACCTCAGCCGACCACCTAGAGCGGATGCTGAGCCTGGACAACGTGTTCACCCCCGACGAACTCGCGGCCTGGACCGCCCGAATCAAAGGCGAAATCGGCCCAGACGCTCACTATCTGTGTGAGTTGAAGATCGACGGCGTCGCACTGGCGCTCGTCTACCGCGACGGGCGGCTGGTTCGCGCCGCGACCCGCGGCGACGGGCGGACCGGCGACGAGATCACCAGCAACGCCCGGACGATCCGATCGATTCCGCTGCGGCTGATGGCCCCGGAAGGGAGGTTCCGGCCGATCCCGCGACTCGTGGAGGTGCGAGGGGAGATATACTGGCCGCGGGAGACCTTCGCGAAGTTCAACGCCAGGCGGGCGGCGGCGGGCGAGGAGACCTTCGCCAATGCCCGCAACGGCGCCGCCGGCACGCTCAAGCAGCTCGACCCCGGCGTGGCCGCCGAGAGGAAGCTGGCCTTCATCGCGCACGGCTTCGG
>DAOUYK010000083.1 GCA_030666145.1 Mycolicibacterium sp.
GCACGTCGATGTCGGCAAGGTCCTCGGTGGCGGGAAATACGTGGGTCAGCTGTCCGTCGACATCGTCGATCGGCCGGCCGTAGGCTGCCACGATCCGTCCGGCGTGGGTGCGCGCCGCCTCCATCGACACTTGCTGGCCCAGCACGACACGGATAGCGAGCTCGTGTTCGTCCACGGTGCGCGGGATGCGTTGCCCGGGGGCCTTCGCGGCTAACGCGCAGAGATCATCGTCGGCGCTGAGGGCATCTACGACGGTCTCGGGGTCGGCATCCAGGTCGAGCAATCGCCGGCACCGGGCGATCGCAGCCGCTACGTCACGGAAGTCGTCCACCACCAACTGACATCGCACGTGATCCGGGTGGGGGTGCAGTGCGGCGATTGCAGTGCCGCGGGGCAATCTCAGCGTCCGCCGATATGCGCCGTGGCGCACTTCCTCGACGCCGGGGATGGCACTGGCTGCCAAATGCCCGAAGATTCCTTCATAAGCGAACGGAGCACGCACGTGTAGCCGCAGTGACATGACCCCCGGGCCGACGGCAGCAGCTCGGGCGGATCGAGTACGGGCTTTTTGGCGCAGTAGTGTCGGCGTGCGATCGCACACCATACGTACGGTGTCGTTGAACTGGCGGATGCTGGAGAAGCCCGCCGCGAATGCAACATCGCCGAATGGCATGTCGGTGGTCTCGATGAGTATGCGAGCCATCTGGCTTCGCTGTGCCCGGGCCAGCGCCAGCGGGGCAGCCCCCACCTCGGACTGCATAAGACGCTCGAGTTGACGCACGGTGTACCCCACTCGGGCCGCCAATCCGACCACGCCCTCGCGGTCGACTGTGCCATCGGCGATCAGCCGCATCGTCCTGGCGACGAGATCGCCGCGCACGTTCCATTTGGGAGAGCCCGGCGAGGCGTCCGGCCTGCATCGTTTGCACGCGCGGAAGCCCGCCCGCTGAGCGGCTGCCGCAGCCGGATAGAAAAGCATGTTGCGGGCGAATGGTGGCCGAACCGGGCAACTGGGCCGGCAGTAGATCTTTGTGGTCAGAACGGCGGTGACGAACCAACCGTCGAACCGCGCGTCCTTGGCCTGAACGGCCCGTAAGCAACGCTCGAAGTCGGTGTGCATGACATCGACAATTACGCGTGGTCACCGACATCACTGGCGGAAAAGCGACATCGATGAGTCGGGAACCGCGTTCCACATGCCCACGGCCGCTGCCCGGCAGCTCACCACGCCGATCGCTGTGCCCTCAATTCCCGAGTGCGACGTCCGGCGGTGTTGACCTTCTGTGTTTGAAGTTCGGTGTTCGGTGATCGGCGTTTAAGGTGGTCCAGGTGCGTCTCGTGATCGCCCAGTGCACCGTCGACTACGTTGGTCGACTTACCGCGCATTTGCCGTCCGCTCGGCGACTGCTGCTGTTCAAGGCCGACGGATCGGTCAGTGTGCATGCCGACGACCGGGCCTACAAACCATTGAACTGGATGAGTCCTCCGTGCTGGATGCACGAGGACCTTGATGGGGCCGCGCCAGTATGGGTGGTCGAGAACAAGGCCGGCGAACAACTACGCATCTGCGTCGAGGGCATCGAGCACGATTCCAGACACGAGTTGGGCATCGATCCGGGGTTGGTCAAGGACGGTGTGGAGGCCCACCTGCAGGTGCTGCTGGCCGAACACATCGAGTTGCTTGGCGCCGGCTACACGTTGGTCCGCCGCGAGTACATGACCCCGATCGGCCCGGTGGACCTTCTGTGCCGTGACGAACAGGGGGGCTCGGTGGCTGTGGAGATCAAGCGCCGCGGTGAGATCGACGGGGTGGAACAACTCACCCGCTACCTCGAGCTGATGAACCGCGACACTCTGCTGGCTCCGGTGGCGGGTGTTTTCGCAGCCCAGCAGATTAAGCCGCAGGCGCGCACGCTTGCACTGGATCGCGGGATACGTTGCCTGACATTAGATTACGACCAGATGCGAGGCATGGACAGCAACGAGTTCCGGTTGTTCTGATGGCGAGGCGTCGGGCCGCATTCGCGAGAGAGGCGAAGAGGCGGAAAGTAAACAGCCCGAATCTGCTGCCCGCGAGTGGGCGCATCGAGGTGGGCGCTGACGGGAGAGATTACGAGGTGCGTCCCGTGCCTGCGGCGAGGGCGAAGAAGGCCTACCGGTGTCCCGGTTGCGACCATGAGATCAGGCCTGGCACATCGCATGTTGTGGTGTGGCCAGCAGATTCAGGTGATGTCCTCGGGCCTGGGTTAATAGAAGACCGTCGACACTGGCACAGGCCGTGCTGGACACAGCGCGCAAACCGAGGGCCGACGCGAAGGTGGTCTTAGCGCACTGCGCTGTCTGGGCTTTGACTGGCCGGTTCGACAAGCTCGATGAGTACTCCACCCGCATCTTTGGGGTGGATGAAGTTGATCCGGGAGTTCGCGGTGCCGCGCCGGGGCGCGTCGTAGAGCAACCGGACACCCTGCCTGCGCAGCCGGTCGGTCAGCGCCTCGATGTCGCTAACGCGGTAGGCCAACTGCTGCAGACCTGGACCGCGCTTGTCGATGAACTTGGCGATAGTGCAGGTGTCGTCGATGGGCGCCATCAACTGCAATTGAGCGCTGCCTAACGGCGCACCCCGTACCGATAACATCGCCTCGCGCACGCCCTGATCCTCGTTGACTTCTTCGTGCAGCACGATCATGCCGAGGCGGTCGTGATACCACTGGACGGCCACGTCCAGATCCGGCACCGCGACGCCGACGTGGTCGATCGCGGTGACCAGCGCGGTGGCCAGCACAGGACGTGCGTCGGTCTGCTCGGCGGTCATATCGCAAAGGTAACCTAATGACATCGGTTTCGAATAGGTCAGTGCTGATGTATAGCCTTGACTAGCCGGTCCGGAGCCGTTCAAAACCCGCTGGAGGTAGGTATGACGACGTCTGTGATTGTTGCTGGAGCCCGCACGCCGGTCGGCAAGTTGATGGGTTCGCTGAAGGACTTTTCCGGTAGTGATCTAGGCGCTTTGGCCATCGCCGGCGCGCTCAAGAAGGCTTTCCCGGAAGTAGCCGCGCCCGCGTCCTTGGTCGAGTACGTGATCATGGGCCAGGTACTGACCGCCGGGACCGGGCAGATGCCGGCCCGGCAGGCCGCGGTGGGTGCCGGTATCGGCTGGGATGTCGCCTCGCTGACGATCAACAAGATGTGTCTGTCGGGCATTGACGCGATTGCGCTGGCCGACCAGCTGATCCGCGCCGGTGAATTCGACGTGATTGTCGCCGGTGGTCAGGAGTCGATGACCAACGCGCCGCACCTGATGATGGACAGCCGCTCGGGCTACAAATACGGCGATGTCACGGTGCTCGATCACATGGCCTATGACGGGCTGCACGACGTGTTCACCGACCAGCCGATGGGTGCGCTCACCGAACAACGCAACGATGTCGACCAGTTCACCCGCGCCGAACAGGATGCGTATGCTGCCGCCTCGCACCAGAAGGCAGCCGCGGCCTGGAAAGACGGCGTCTTCGCCGACGAAGTCCTGCATGTGAGTATCCCGCAGCGCAAAGGTGATCCGATCGAATTCGCTGAGGATGAAGGCATCCGGGCAAATACCACGGCGGAGTCGCTGGCCGGGCTCAAGCCGGCATTCCGCAAGGACGGCACTATCACCGCCGGTTCGGCGTCCCAAATCTCTGACGGCGCATGCGCGGTCGTCGTGATGAACAAGGCGAAAGCCGAGGAGCTCGGACTGAGCTGGTTGTGTGAAATCGGTGCGCACGGCGTGGTCGCGGGGCCGGATTCGACGCTGCAGAGTCAGCCCGCCAACGCGATTCGCAAAGCTGTCGCCAAGGAGGGCATCGGTCTCGACGACCTGGATGTTATTGAGATCAACGAAGCGTTCTCGGCCGTTGCGCTCGCCTCGACCAAGGAGCTGGGGCTGGATCCCAACCGGGTCAACACAGACGGCGGCGCCATCGCTATCGGACACCCAATCGGCATGTCCGGTGCCAGGATCACGCTGCATGCAGCGCTGGAGTTGGCACGCCGCCGGGGCGAGCGAAGCGACGGGGAGAGTGGACGGCCCGGATACGCCGTCGCTGCACTCTGCGGAGCCGGGGGGCAGGGCGATGCCCTGATCCTGCGACGCCCCTGATCCGTGATGATGGCCAAAGACGCAACGTAGTAGCTGCAGGGGCGATCCGGCACAATGGAGGCGATGACAAGCCCATTCGAGATACGCAGTGTGGCGGGATGGTTCCGGTTGATCGCGTGCGCGGAGGCACTCAGCTGGGTCGGACTGCTGATCGGCATGTACTTCAAGTACCTGGGTTCCCCGCGTACCGAAGTCGGAGTAAAGATCTTCGGCCCAGTGCACGGGGGGGTTTTCGTCGCCTTCGTGGTGGTAGCGCTACTGGCCGGTATGGCATTCAAGTGGGGACTGGGCACGTGGTTGCTGGCTTTGCTGGGGAGCATCGTGCCGCTGGGCAGTGTGATCTTCCTCATATGGGCTGATCGGAGCGGTCGGATGGGGGACCGATGGGCGGTGACACAAACGATGCCGGGTGTAGGGCAACCGGGACGCGAGGTGACCGAAACAACGTGACAGACTTGATCTCGTGACTCGTCCTCGACCCCCAATCGCGCCGGCTATGGCTGGTGCGGTCGACCTGTCGGCACTCAAACAGCGGGCGGTGCCCAGCGAGGGCACGGCGCCTGGCTCGTCCTCAGGAACACTGAGAACCGGGGTGGAGATCACCGAAGCGAATCTGGAAGCCGAGGTGCTGGTTCGGTCGAACGAGGTGCCAGTCGTGGTACTGCTGTGGTCCCCGCGCAGCGAGGCAAGCGCCCAACTAGGGGAGGCGCTCGCCGACCTCGCGGCCGCCGACGGCCCCAAGTGGTCGTTGGCGACGGTGAACGTCGATACCGTGCCGCGGGTGGCGCAGATGTTCGGCGTTACCTCGGTTCCGATGGTGGTGGCGCTAGCCGCCGGCCAGCCACTGTCCAACTTCCAAGGTGTGCAGCCGCCTGAGCAGCTTCGGCGCTGGATCGACTCGTTGCTCAGCACCACAGCCGGAAAGCTCGGCGGTGCGACAGATACTGGTGAGCCTGAGCAGGTCGACCCCGAGCTCGAGGCGGCACGGGATCATCTCGACAGCGGAGATTTCGAATCGGCACGCGGTGCGTACCAGGCGATCCTCGACGCCGATCCGAATCACACCGAGGCCAAGGGCGCGGTGCGGCAGATCGGATTTCTGCAACGGGCCACCACGCAGCCCCGGGATGCAGTGGCGACCGCCGACGCCTCGCCAACTGATATCGATGCGGCGTTGGCCGCCGCTGATGTCGAGATCCTCGCCCAGGACGCCAAAGCTGCTTTTCAGCGGTTGACCGCCTTGGTCAAGCGCACTGCGGGCGACGACCGGACGAAAGTCCGGACGCGGCTGATCGAACTGTTCGACCTGTTCGATCCGGCCGACCCGGAGGTAATCGCGGGCCGCCGCAATCTGGCCAACGCGCTGTACTGACCTGTTCCACTCGCCGAGCAGGCGCGAACTCGCACGAATTCTTGGCGAAGTGTGGTGAGTTCGAGTCTGCTCGCGGTTTTGGGGACCTCTGCTCGCGGGCTGACTCAGGCAGGTTCGAACCAGAGAGCGGCCAACGGTGGCAACACCATGACCGCCGACGCCGGGCGGCCATGCCATGGCTCCTCGGTCGCCTTGACGGCCCCATAGTTTCCTATGCCCGATCCGTGGTAGGCCTCGGAGTCGGTGTTGAGGACCTCGCGCCAGGTGCCGGTGTGCGGCAGGCCGAGCCGGTACTGCGAGTGTTCAGAGCCCGAGAAATTGAACACGCACGCCATCGTCGAGCCGTCATCGCCGAACCGCAGAAAACTCAACACGTTTCCGGCCGAATCGTTGGCGTCGATCCAGGAGTATCCCTCAGGCTGCGCGTCACGTGACCACAGCGCCCGGCAGCTGCGGTAAACCGCGTTGGCGTCGGTCAGCATCCTTAGGATTCCATCGGAGAACCCTTTCTCGTCGAGCTGAAACCAGTCGACCCCCCGTTCCTCGGACCATTCTTCGCGTTGGCCGAACTCCTGGCCCATGAACAGCAGTTGCTTACCGGGGTGCGCCCACTGGTAGGCAAGCAGCCCCCGGATTCCTGCAGCCTTCATGTGGTTGTTGCCCGGCATCCGGCCCCACAGCGTGCCCTTACCGTGCACCACCTCGTCGTGGCTGATCGGCAGGACGTAGTTTTCGCTGAACGCGTACAGCATCGAAAACGTCATCTCTTGGTGGTGATAGCTGCGGTGGATCGGGTCTCGTTGGATGAAGGCCAGAGTGTCATTCATCCAGCCCATGTTCCACTTCATCGAAAAACCAAGCCCACCAAGGCTTGTCGGGCGGGTTACGCCAGGCCAGGAGGTGGACTCTTCGGCGATTGTGACAATTCCAGGGGCTACTTTGTGGACGGTGGCATTCATCTCCTGCAGGAACTGCACCGCCTCGAGGTTCTCCCGGCCGCCGTAGATGTTCGGTGTCCACCCGTCGGCAGGCCGGGAATAGTCGAGGTAAAGCATCGACGCGACGGCGTCGACCCGTAGGCCGTCGATGTGGAACTCCTGCAGCCAGTAGAGCGCATTGGCGACCAGGAAGTTGCGGACCTCGGCGCGACCGAAGTCGAAAATATATGTGCCCCAGTCTAATTGTTCACCACGGCGCGGATCGGCATGCTCGTAGAGGGCGGTGCCGTCGAAGCGCCCGAGTGCCCAGGCGTCCTTCGGAAAGTGGGCTGGCACCCAGTCAATGAGGACGCCGATACCCGCTTGGTGCAGGGTGTCGACGAGATGGCGGAACTCATCGGGTGTGCCGAACCGCGAAGACGGCGCATAGTAGGAGGTGACCTGATAGCCCCACGACCCACCGAACGGATACTCTGCAACGGGCAGCATTTCGACGTGAGTGAACCCGTGCTCGACGAGGTATTCGGTGAGTTGACTGGCCAGGGCGGTGTAACTCAGTCCAGGTCGCCACGAGCCCAGGTGAACCTCGTAGGTGCTCATCGGCTCGAATACCGGGTTGCGCAACGCGCGGCTGGCCATCCAGTCGTCGTCACTCCAGGTGTATGCACTTTGGGTTACGCGCGAGGCTGTCTGCGGCGGCACCTCGGTGGCAAATGCCATCGGGTCGGCGCGATCGGAAACCATCCCTTCGGCGCCGTGCACCCGGAACTTGTACAGTCCCCCGATCGGGAAGCCGGGCCAGAACAATTCCCACACGCCTGTCGAGCCGAGTGCGCGCAATTGCGCCTCGTTGCCTTCCCAGTGATTGAACTCCCCGAGCAGGCTGACACCCTTGGCATTCGGAGCCCAGACCGCAAAGGAGACACCCTCGACCACGCCGTCAGATGTGGTGAAACTCCGGGGATGCGCACCGAGAACCTCCCAAAGGCGCTGGTGGCGTCCTTCGGCGAACAGGTGCAGGTCCACCTCGCCCATGGTGGGCAGGAAACGGTAGGCGTCGGCGACGGTGTGCACATTTAGGGTATTGCCGCCGGTGTCATAGCTGATCTCGAGGCGGTAGTCGGCCAGGTTGGCAAACGGCAGGTCGACGGCAAATAGGCCCGACTCAAGGTGCTCGAACCGATGGCGTCGGCCGCCGATCACCGCATTGACCGCTGCGGCGTGCGGCCGGTAGGTACGAATGACCGTGTGATCGCCGTACTCATGGGCGCTGAGCACCGAATGCGGATCGTAGTGCTCACCGGCCAACAGGCGGTTGAGGTCGGCGGTGTGGGGCCGCAGGTGCGAGTCCTCGACCCTGTTCGTCAGGTCGGGCGCATTGTTCATGTGGTCACTCCCGGCGCAGCAGGTCGAGTCGTTGATCGGTGGGAATCTGGGGCATGTTGAGCACATGGGCCACCGCTCGGACAGGGTCGAGGCGTACGTAATTGGTTTGACCCCAATGGTATTCGTCCTGGGTGATCTCGTCGCGTACCCAGAAACGGCTCCCTTGATCCATCCCCAGCGCCGCCATGTCCAGCCAGAGCGTGCCTTCCTCTGGGCCGAACGGGTTGAGGGTTGCCACTACCAGTACCTGATCGCCGGTAACCGGATCGAACTTGCTGAAAGCCAGCAACGCGTCGTTGTCCACGTGGTGGAACGTGATGATGCGTAGCTGTTGAAGAGCGGGGTGTAGGCGCCGAATCTCGTTGAGCCGGGTGAGGAGCGGTTCCAGGGATTCGCCGTCGCCCAACGCTGCGTCGAAATCGCGAGGACGTAGTTCGTATTTCTCGGAGTTGAGGTACTCCTCGCTACCCTCGCGGACTGCGCGGTGCTCGAAAAGTTCGTATCCGGAATACACTCCCCATACCGAGCTCATGGTTGCCGCGAGGACCGCCCGTATTGCGAACATGCCGGGCCCCCCATGCTGCAGGCTCTCGTGCAGGATGTCAGGTGTGTTGACGAATAGATTTGGTCGCGCGTAGTCGGCGTGTTCGGCGATCTGCTGACCGAATTCGGTGATCTCCCATTTCGCGGTCCGCCAGGTGAAATACGTATAGGACTGTGTGAAACCGATCTTCGCCAGCCCGTACAGCCGGGCGGGCCGGGTAAATGCCTCGGCCAGGAAGAGTACTTCGGGGTCGATGTTCTTGACCTCGCCGATCAGCCAGGCCCAGAAGTTGGGTGGCTTCGTGTGCGGGTTATCGACCCGGAAGATCTTGACCCCGTGTGATATCCAGAACCCGACAATGCGTAGGACTTCCTCGTAAATGCCCACGGGGTCGTCGTCGAAGTTCAGGGGGTAGATGTCCTGATACCTCTTCGGCGGGTTCTCGGCGTAGGCGATGGTGCCGTCGGGGAGCACGTTGAACCACTCGGTATGGTCCCGCGCCCATGGATGATCCGGTGCGCATTGCAATGCCAGATCCAGAGCCACCTCAAGGCCGTTGTGGCCCGCGGCGGCGACGAACGCGTCGAAGTCGTCAATGGTGCCCAGCGCCGGGTGCACCGCGTCGTGGCCGCCCTCGTCGCTGCCGATCGCCCACGGCGAGCCGACGTCATCGGGCGTTGCGGCAACGCTGTTGTTGCGGCCTTTGCGGTGCACATGTCCGATCGGATGGATAGGTGGTAAGTACGCGACGTCGAAGCCCATTCTGGCCACCCGTGGCAGCGTTTCGGCCGCCGCGGCGAATGTTCCGTGCACGGCGTTTCCAGCATTGTCCCAGCCACCGGTGGACCGGGGAAAGAACTCGTACCACGAACTGAAACCTGCCTGTCGTCGATCCACCCACACGCCGTGCTGTTGGCCGCGGGTGATCAACTCGCGCAGCGGATACTGGTCGATCAAGTCGGTGACCTCGGGTGCAAGGGCTGCGCCCGCGCGCAAGAACGGATCGCCAGGCTCGCGCAGCCGTCCCGCGGCATGCAAAACCGGATACCGCATCTGAGGCGGCATGCCGGTTGCCGCGTGCTCGAGCAACCGCGCGCCTATCAACAAGTCGTTGGACAGCTCGTTTTCGCTGTGCCCGGCATCGAGCTTGGCGATGACACTTGATCGCCAGGTCGCCATTGGATCGCCCCAACCATCGACGCGGAACGTCCACAAACCGACCGAATCGGCAGTGAACTGCCCATGGAACACATCGGGTGTGCGGCCCTGCGCCATCGGCGCAGTGATGGGCCGGACGCGCGACGGCGAGTTGACCGCATCCTGGTTGGGAGAGAGATCAGCCGCGCGGACGCGCCCAGGTGGTTCGTCGGCCAATGGCGGATAGGCGGCTCCGTGGTAGCGCACCACCAGAGTGGCCGACACGGCGTCGTGGCCTTCACGCCACACCGTCGCCGTGACAGGCACAACCTCGCCGACGACCGCCTTGGCGGGGAACCGCCCGCCAGACACTACCGGCGAAACGTTATCGATCTCGATGCGACCGACTCTCACCTATCCACCCCCTACCACTTGCGATAACCGGCGTGCATGGCACGCCGAGGGTGTCGTCGTCTGGCGTTGATCCAGACATGGATCTCCCGACCCTCCTGTGCCCGTACCCACCGTAGTGCGGCTCTCGATGACATGGAGGGCGAAACCGTCTACCCCGCACCGGCCTCGGCGGATCGACTGCGCCCGGGGAGTGAGTCTCACGTGTGGAAGCGACTCCAGCAGGTCGACTCCGAGAAGGTATGGAGTATTCGACCCCGGCTGCGCGCGGTATTGATCGAAGACGTCCGGGGTAGATTGCCTCGCTGGTGGCTCGAACGCGGCGCGGCCGAAACCGAGATGGGTGGGATTGCAACGGCTTTCGATCCGGACGTGTTGACGATCGGTTTCACCTGTCGCGTACCGACGTACAGGCTTTTGATGCTGATGTTGCCCTGTCGCGCTGGCATGATGCTCATGGAAAACGGTTGAAGCAGCGTTCGACGTCGCTGAGGACACCCAGGCGGAAGGCGTCGATCCTGGAGAACCCAGAAGGCACGGACTCGCCGTTTACATCGCTGGCGACCAGGCCGTTGGTGAGTATGCCGGACAGGGCTTCGTCGACATCGCCCGCGGTCAGCGCAATGGTGTCGCCATCGGGCATGATGACCTCCGTAGTCATCTCTGTCGTCGCCACCCCGGTGAGGCACGCCGTCCGCAAGGCGGCTTTCGCGCTGTCGAGCGTCACGCCACCCCGTCCTCGCTGCAACGCCGTCATATACCGGGAGACGAGCACCGAATAGGCCGTGTTGTCGCCGACAGCCAGGCTGCTTCCGTCCTGCCGAGCGGATTGGGAGCCCATCTCCTGGAGTTCGATCAGATCAACGGTAATCGTGTTGGTCGTTGGGCAGAACGATGCCGGCGGGCTGGGTCGCGCATCGGCGCAGTTCTCGGAGTCGCCGATGTCAAAGCTGAGTACCGGCGGATCAGCGGGCGGGGGAACAGGATTCCCATCGCTTCGACGATCGACACACCGACTCCTCGTTCACCGGCAACTCCCCGGTCTGGTCCTCGGGCAGCAGCACCGGCAGGTCGCCACGCCGTTGAGCGACCTCGCGCAGATCGATGCCCTCGCAAGCCGACGGGCCATCGGTGAAACCGAACTGGAACGCTGAGAGCCGCTCGAATGCCGAGCCGTGCTCGTCAACGCCGGCGTCGGGATCTCCCTCGTTGAGTAGCGGATCCCGGAAAGAAATGACGGCTGCCAACACATTGTTGAGCCCTTCGCCGGTACTCAGGGTGAATCTGGGCGAGCTGCCTTCGGCCACCCAGCGCATATAGGCGCCGGATAGACAGTCGGCCTGTTGCTCATCGACCAGGGTCGGGATGCCCTTCCCGGATATGCCGGCCTGATGCGCCGCGCCGTGGCCGTACTCGTGTGCCAGCACCAACACCACACCCATGTCGCCGTGTGCGCGGTGCAGGTCGGGCAACAGCTCACTTCGGTCCCAACCCAGTGTTCTGTCCGAGTAACAGAAACCTGCGTTGACCAGACCGTAAGTATCTGCCCCGCAGAACTCGCCGTCGAAGTTGCTGGCGTCAAACGAGACCAGCGCCTCCGCGGGGGCGAATTCGTCGTCGAAGGTCTCCGGGTAGGCGATCTCCCAGTACTGCTCGATATCGCTGATCGCATTTCCGCCCAGCCAGTCGATCTCCCCACCGTCAGTGCCCTGCACGTCGCGCGTGGGGTCTTCGGCGTTGGGCCGAAGACCGGTGGGCCCGTCGGTCGCCGGAAGTCCGGCGACTCTGAACGGGTCGTGGAAAATTGACACTGCGTTGCCCTGCAGTGCGGTTGAGCACCCGGTGCCGACTAGCACTGCAATGGTCGTGAGAATGGTGCCCACGAGGTTTCCTCGACGGACGGACGAACTCATCGACGCCGCCTTTCAGTGGTCACTCGGCGTTCTGGGGGGCACGTGCCGGAATTCCGC
>DAOUYK010000122.1 GCA_030666145.1 Mycolicibacterium sp.
CACCGGGCCTGCCGCCGCCGGCCCCCGCACCGGGCCTATCGCCGCCGCCGGCCCCCGCACCGGGCCTGCCGCCGCCGGCCCCCGCACCGGGCCTACCGCCGCCGCCGGCCCCCGCACCGGGCCTGCCACCACCACCGCCGCCCCCACCGGGTTTGCCACCGCCACCGGGAACTTAGCCCGTGGCGGTGCGGATGACCCGGCAGCGGTTCGATGAGTTGGTCGGTGACGCGCTCGACCTCATACCGGCTGATCTAGCGTCGGCGATCGACAATGTGGTGATCCTTGTGCAGGATCGCGACGCCGATGAACCCGGCCTGCTCGGCCTCTATGAAGGCGTCGCCTTGACCGAACGTGATTCTTGGTACGGCGGCTCGCTGCCTGACACGATCACGATCTATCGCAAGGCGCTGTTGGATCTCTGCGACAGCGAGGATCAGGTTGTCGACGAGGTGGCCATCACCGTGATCCACGAGATCGCCCACCACTTCGGCATCGACGACGACCGGCTGCACGAGTTGGGCTGGGCCTGACCCACGCCCGAGCGCGGCAACCCGATGCCACTGCCGTGAAATGCTACGAACAGGTCATGACCAGTGAATGCCGAGCGTGCCGGTCCGACCTGGAGCACTGCCACGGGGCCCTCATTCACCACGCCTACCGGCGTTCCGAATGCACCCAGGACGGGTGTATGACCGCTGACGTTGAACACACTGCGCACCTGGACTGCACCGAGGTCGGCTGTACCTGCGATCCGACCGACGCAGGCAGCTTGTCAGCCCATCGGGTTGGCTGAGCGCGCCGACTCTGGCACGCGGTTGACCACAGGTCCGTGGACGAATGGTGGGGTCAAGCTGCCCCAGCGCAGGCAGCTCCAGCGGCCCTCGATGATCGGGGCCAGCACCACCGACTCAGTGTTCGCCAGGTGGTGGTCAACCGCGAAGCGGCCGTCGACGCCGGCCAGCACAGCCGCGACTAGGCGAATCGCTGCGCCATGGCTGACCACAACGATGTCGCCGCGGAAAGCGTCGTCTTCCAAGTAGCGCATCCGGAGCCCATGGAGCACCGGGAGGTAGCGGTCCAGCACGTGATGCGCGGTCTCACCGCCGGGAAGTGGCAGGCCGTGCTCCCCGCCGTGCCAGCGCCGGTAGATCGCGTTGAAGTCTTCGTGCGCGGCGTCATCGCCGCGGTTCTCCAGATCACCGACCTGAACCTCGTGAATGCCTTCCAGCTCATCTGCGCCGATCGTGACCCCGCCACCGGCAGCAGTGATGCGGCCGTTGACGTCGGTGCTGATTTCTTCACGTATTTCGCAGGCCGTCTGCACAGCCCGAGTCGCAACCGAATGCACGATCAATGCGGGCGGTTTCGGAAGCGCGCGGGCGAAAGCCCGCGCCTGTTCGCGACCCAGGTCGGTCAGCTCGGCGCCCGGGGGGCGAGTGTCCAGGCGGCGTTCGACGTTGCCGTGCGTCTGTCCATGCCGCAGCAGCACCAACCGGCCCTTCACTGCCGACCTTCGCGCAGTCGCGTCAGCCAAGCCTCCGCCTCATCCATCGGTGGGGGCGCCGCCCCCAGTGCGTCACCAGTCGGCCACGAGCCCAGATAACGCACATCGGCGCACCGACGGTGCAGTGCGCGCAACGCCTCGGCCACCGACTCGTCGTCGATGTGCCCGACGAAGTCGAGGAAGAACACATAGGTGCCGAGCTCGATCCGGGTGGGCCTGGACTCGATGCGGGTGAGGTCGATGTCGCGGATGGCCAGCTCAGTCATGGCCGAAACCAGGGCGCCCGGTGCGTTGTCCAACCGCAGCACAACCGATGTGCGGTCGGCCCCGGTGCGTGTCGGCGGCGGAGCCGGAACACCGACGAGAACGAACCGGGTACGGGCGTTGGGCTCGTCGACGACCCCGGCTGCCAGCGAGTCCAGCTCATAGCGTTCGGTGGCCAGCGCGGTGGTAACCGCCGCATCCGCCTTGCCGGCGGCCACGTCCTGCGCGGCGGCGGCATTCGAATTGGCCGGAACCAGTTGCCCTTTCGGAAGGTACTCGGTCAGCCAATTTCTCACCTGGGCGGCGGCGACGGGGAAAGCAGCTACGGTGTGAACATCCGGATCAGCGGTTCCGGGTCGGACGGCGATGGTGAAGGACACATCGAGCGTTAACTCGGCGAAGATCTGCAGTGGCGTGCCGATGGCCAGATTGTCCAGCGTCGACAGCACGGATCCGTCGATCGAGTTCTCAATCGGCACGCAGGCGAACTCAGCATCTCCGGAGCGGACGGCCGCCAACGCGGCCACAGTGCTCTCCAAGGCGATCGGTGTGACGGGCGCGTCGGCCACAGCTCCAGCAGCGCCCGTCGGTGGTATCAGGCTGTTGCCGGCGATGGCACGCAGCGCAGCCTCGGTGAACGTTCCTTCGGGGCCGAGATAGGCGATGTCGGGCACTGCCCTAGCGTATCGGTTCGCTTTGGTAATCCCATTGCGCTGCACCACCTAGGAGCACAGGCAGGCCCGATACTCAGGTCGGCGGGAGACAGCTCACTTGGCGCCCACGCCGGCGACTGCGTCGATGACAGCCCCGGGTTCGTCGAGGGATACGAATGTCTTTGCCCCCGGTACTTCGATAAGGGTCGAGTTTGGGAACAGCGCATCCATCCTCTTCGCCAGGGACACAGTGAAGCAACGGTCGGCCATTCCCCACACCAATACGACCGGTTTGGTGAATTGCGGGAATCGGGTCGGACGTCGGTGAGATCAGTCGCGCTGACATACCGTAGCAATTTCGCAAGATTGCAGCGGATGCGAGAGTCCGTGCGGCAGGGTTCGAGCCAAGAGGCTGTGAGGGCCGGGTCTGGGTTAGTGGCGAGCAGGCCGAAGCCGAGCGGCGAGTGCCGCAGCGCTTTCCATTGCATTTGTCCGAGCATCAATCCGATGGACTTGGGTCCGCGTAGCACGGCGAAGATCGCGGTGAAGGGGCAGGGCGGGAAGGTATCAAAGGCATCGCAATTGGTGAGAACTAGGCGGCCGACCTGTTCGGGATAGGCGTCGATGACGAGCTGGCACAGGCCGCCGCCGGTGTCATTACCGACCAGAGTCACATCCATTAGGTCGAGCTCGGTGATGAAGTCGCCGATGAGTTTCGCAACCCAGATGGGCGACAACTCGGCATTCTCGTCGATCGGGATGGTGTGGGAGCCCAGGGGCAAGGTGGGCAGTATGCAACAAAATCCCCTTCTCGCCAATCCTTCTGCTAACTCAGTTCACAGACGGTGGTCGACCAGGATGCCGTAAATGAACGACACGGGCGGATGCGGCGAATCCTCTGGTCCGAGTACCCGGTATTCGATCGTTGCTTGGCTGAGCGTGACCTGCGGTATTTCTACTCTTCCCGGGGTCGACTAGCGCAGGCGTCAAGCGGAGCACTCGTCGCCGAATAGCAGCACCATCCAACGCCCATCCTGCTTCACGAAGTCCAACGTGTCGGTGTCTGGCTCATCCTCGTTCTCGACGGATGCCGTCGCTGTTACTTTCGCGGTGTCACCGGTGACATCGATGGCGACGACATCGAATTCGATGCGGCCGGTGTCGGCGCGATCTTGGCGGAGTTCTGCCTCGTCGCTGAGGCCGGACCGTTCCGCCGGGCAGAAATAGTTCACATAGGCGTCATGGTCCGCGTTGTTGTATGCCTCGGCCAATGAGTTCAGAGTGTCGCGTATCTGGTCTTCATCCGAGATCGGTGGATCGGACCGTTGAAACGCGACGATTATCGTTGTCACTCCGATGCCCACGATGACTGCCGCGGCTACACACAGACCGATGACGACGTTGCGGGGGGTGCGACCTCCCGGCGGGCGTCCTGCCGGCGCTTCGTCGTCGATCCACAGCTGCCACCCGGGCGGCGGAGGTGGCCATGAGGCATCTGGGGTCCAACCCGGGCTCGGAACCCACCCCTCTTGCGGCGGCGGCCAGTTTGGTGGTGGGTTGAAGCGCATCGCATGGTCCTCTCCGCCAACCAGGTGCCAGTCAGCGTAGTTCAGTGTCCCTGCTGCGGTGCGCCGTCGGCCCATCGGGCCGGTTGCCTCGCGGTTGATCGGGCGAAGGGGCTTATTTATCAGGGTCATTCAGCCAACCGGCGACAGGGATTGGGCCCGGCTCAGCGCGCCCACGGCACGCTGAGCCTTGCGCGCAACCAGCTAGTTAGTTAGGTTAGGCTCACTTCACTATCAAAGGATGGCGCGATGGCATCTCCCGCACCGACCACGGCAGAACGGATCCGCAGCGCGTGCGCTCGGGGGACAGACGCGATGCTTGTCGTCGAAGCCGCAGACCCAGCCCTCACGCCTGTGCATCACTTGCTCGACGACGGGTCGTTCGCGGTAACCGTGCCGGTCGACAGCGATGCAGCTGCGATGGTCGTCGCTGCCGGCAACCCCGGCGCGCACGCGATGCTCGAAATGATCGACTACGCACCCCTGCCGCTGCGCGAGCCGGTGAGGGCGCTGGTGTGGATTCAGGGCGGGCTGCAAGACATCCCGACAGGCGACGTGCCCGACCTGCTCGATCTGGTTGCAACCTCCGACCCCAATCCTGCTCTGCTGCAGGTCCGTACCGCGGCCAGCTGCTCTGCCACCGGCGCAGAGTCAGGTGCGGTCCGCTATGCGCTCATGCGCCTCGTGATCGAATCCGTGGTGGTTGCCGATGCCACCGGCGCCGAGTCCGTGACACCGAGCGTACTGCTGGGGGCGCGCCCGGACCCTTTCTGCGCCATGGAATCGTGCTGGGTCCAGCACATGGAGTCCGCGCATCGCGACGTCGTTGAACGGCTCGCCAGCAGGCTTCCCGCGTCCTTGCGCCGCGGATGCGTACGGCCGCTGGGCCTGGACCGGTACGGGTTGCAGCTGCGGGTCGAGGGTGACGACGGCGACCACGACGTCCGGCTCCCATTCGCCAGGCCGGTGGACGATATCACCGGATTGAACAAGGCGATCCGGGTACTGATGGGGTGCCCGTTCCTTAATGGGTTGCGCGCCCGCGGCGCCTGAGCACCACGACGTCGTCGCCGTCGCGCTAGCGTGGCTGCGGTGACCGGGCCAGAGGATGACCTCACCGATGCGCAGCAGCGTGTGGTGCGCATCGAGATCGCTGTCGTGTTGGCAGTGTCGTTCGCCCTGAGCGCCTACATCGCGGTACTGCACCTGATCGAAGGCGTGTTGCTCGGCCTCTCGGGCCAGACCGTGGCACTCAACCCGAGCCGCTCGCCGTACGCGCTCATTGACCTCGGCCTGAACTTAGCCAGTCTATTCCAGCTACTGGCGTGGGGCGCGCTGGCTGTATATCTGTTGTGGCGCAGCGGTTTCAGCCCCGCGCAGATCGGACTGGGTCGAATCCGCCCTTGCTCAGACGTTGTTGGCGGAGTAGGACTCGCCGTCCTCATCGGCGTTCCCGGCCTGGCGCTGTACCAGATCGCGCGGATGCTCGGTGTGAACGCTTCCGTGGAACCCGCCGAGCTCTACGACACCTGGTGGCGAATCCCGATGCTGCTGCTGTTGGCCTTCGGTAACGGGTGGGCCGAGGAAGTGGTCGTGGTGGGGTTCCTACTTACCCGGCTGCAGCAGCTGAGAATCAACCCCTGGCTGGCCCTGGCGATCTCGAGCCTGCTGCGGGGGGCCTACCACCTGTACCAGGGGTTCGGCGCAGGTCTGGGCAACGTCGCGATGGGGGTGGTCTTCGGGTATGTCTGGCAGCGCACCGGAAGGCTGTGGCCGCTGATCATTGCACACACGCTGATCGACGCCGTCGCTTTCGTCGGATACTCCCTGCTGGCCGGTCACCTCGATTGGTTGCGCTGATCACTGGCCACGGTGCGCCGCTCGGGCCAGGTGAGCACGTACATTCTTGCTGTGACCGACAAGTGGCCCCCTTTTCCGGGGCCGGCTCCCCCCCCTGCTCCGGGAGGAGCACCAGGCCGCCGCGAACCGCCACAGGTCCTTCGCCGCGACCCCAATTACCGGCCCACCCGGCCGCCGAGCCCACAGACACCGCCGCCGCCAGCGCCACCTCCACCCAAAGCCGCACCATCGCCCCGCCGCACACCTGCGCCCGCCGGGACGCCACCCGCGCCACCTGCGCCACCCGCGCGCAAGCCCCGACGGATGCGCCGGTATGGCCGGCTCCTGTTGGTGTGTTTACTCGCGTTTTCTGTCACTGCCGTCGCCGTGGGCGCCTGGGTGGATTCGTCGCTCACCCGGATACACGCGCTGAACAACTATCCGGACCGGCCGGCTCAGGGCGCCGGCAGCACATGGCTCATTGTCGGCTCCGACGGCCGCGAGGGTTTGACGCCCGAACAGCAGGCCGACCTAAGCACCGGAGGCGACCTCGGTAGCAGCCACACCGACACCATCATGATGGTGCACATCCCCCGGCTCGGCTCCGGCACACCGGCGACGTTGGTGTCGATCCCGCGAGACTCGTACCTACCCATTCCCGACTACGGCAGCGACAAGGTCAACACCGCGTTCACGGTCGGTGGCCCAGCCCTGCTCGTGCAGACCGTCGAACAGGCCACCGGGGTGCGCATCGACCACTACACCGAGATCGGCTTCGGCGGTTTCGCGCGCCTGGTCGATGCGGTCGGCGGCGTAGCGATGTGCCCATCCGAACCCGTCAGCGATCCGCTCGCCGGCATCGAGCTGCCGGCAGGATGTCAGAAACTCGACGGCCGCACCGCGTTGGGCTTCGTGCGCAGCCGCGCCACCCCGCGCGCGGACCTGGACCGCATGGCCAACCAACGCGAATTCATGTCAGCGCTCGTGCACCGAGCCCTCAGTCCCGAAGTGCTACTCAACCCGCTGCGGTGGTACCCGACGGCCCGCGCAGCCGCCAACACCGTCACCGTGGACGAGGGCGATCACATCTGGGATCTAGTGACCCTGGGGTGGACGTTGCGCGGCCACATCACGACGGTGACAGTGCCGATCGGCGAGCTCACGGAGAACACATCGGGCTCAGTCGTGGTGTGGGACAGCGAAGCCGCGCAGCGCCTGTTCTCGGCCCTGAACTCCGATTCGCCGATACCCCCAGACATCCTGGACGCAGCTAACCCCTAATGGGCGCCAATATTGGCGCGTCTCAATCTCGACCGGCGCCAGTGAGCCCGTTCTCCAGCCAGATCTTGGTGCGACCCGGATAGTTCGTCGCGATCCAGGCCACTCCCAGGTCCCGGCAGTACTGCACGTCCTCGTAGTGATCGACCGTCCAGCAGTACAGCGCACGTTCCTGCGCAGCCGCGCGGTCCACCAACTCGGGGTGCTCGCGCAAAGTTGCGATGGAGGGGCCGACCGCGGTCGCCCCGACGGTGGTCGCGGCGCTGCCCCCCAGATAGCGGGACGTCTCACCGAGCAGCACCGTCGGCAGCATCGGTGCGGCCCGCCGGATTCGCCACACCGCTGCGGCAGAGAACGACATCACCACAGCCCGCGACAGGTCCGCCGAGGCCGGCGAGGCGATACCGTGACGATGCAGCAAGGCCAGCAACTTGCTCTCCACCAAAGCGCCGTAGCGCACCGGGTGCTTGGTCTCGATGAAGATCTTAATCGGTCGATTCCAGTCCAGCACCAATCTGACAAGGTCCTCAAGGGTCAATAACCCGGTGTCGCCATGACTGCCGTCGGCGCGCCAGCTGGGATGCCACTGGCCGTAGTCCAGGTCGCGCAGTTGGGCGAGCGTCATCTCGCTGACGAGACCGGTTCCGGTGGAGGTGCGGTCCAGGCTGCGGTCGTGCACGCAGACCAGGTGGCCGTCCCGAGTGAGCCGAACATCACATTCGACCCCCTCCGCGCCCTCTTCGAGGGCCCGTAGGTAGGCGGCTACGGTGTGCTCTGGACGGTCCGCTGAGGCACCGCGGTGCGCCACCACGAACGGGTGGCCGCCGAAGGTCTCGCCAGAGCTCATAGGGCTATGCTGCCGGGTTCCGCCCTTCAGGCTCAACCGTAGACTCTGGTTCGGCCGGATCTGCTGCAGCCGAAGCGTCTGCGACCATCACCCAACGCTTCGACGGCCGCTCCACGGGCTGACGCTCGAAACCGAGGACCACCTGCAGCGCCAGCAACAGGGCCGCCAACGCCAGCAAGTACGCCACGATCGTGGTCACAGTGTTGTCGGCAATACCCTGGGAATCGGTGGTGAAGCTGGTCGCGATGGAGAAGATCGACACCACGGTGCTGAGCACCCAGACGACCCACCACACCACGATTGGCCGGCGAAGCCATTTCAAACGCGCCTCGGCTTCGGCCAACTCGATGACGTAAACAGGTGCCCATGCCAGGTTCACTACCGGGACCAGACACCCCGCGCGCAGCGCCCAGATCGGTCTTGGCTCGCGAAGACCGAGGTGACCGAACGCAGCCGACCGTCTCGCAATCAGCCAGTTCATGAGGAGCAGCGCGCTCGCCACGACCGTGAACATCGCGACGACACTCACTGCGACACCAAACCAAGTCGCCGCGCCCGCTACCCACGGATCGAGCAATACCGTGCGGTTCACGATCAGCAACACATAGCGCACCAAGTGGACGAAGGCTGCCGCGCCGAGAACCGCTATCGTTGCTACCAATGTCATCCGCACCGCGGTTGTCGACGGGCCGCCGCGTAACTGCTTCTGCTCGGTGGGTGCACTGAAGTGTTCCACCAGGCCCCACCGAGGGATGGTCAGATAGCGGGGCGTCGGGCCGATTGCGCGCGGCTGGCGGCGGGGTGGAGGCGGCGCGCCCGGCCGCACCGCTACCCACCGGTACCCCGACGGGAGCATGGGGCCCAGACGCCGCTGTCTCGGTTGCGGTTGCGGTTGCGGCTGCGGCTGCCGCCCCCAATGCGCCTGGCCGACGGAGCCCGAGGGCGGGAGCAGTGCGCCATTGCATCGCGGGCACCAGGACCGGTGCCGGTTGCGCACATTCCACCGCGTCCCGCACTGGGAACACACCTGGATCATCCGATCAGCCTAGTGGGGTATCGCCACGAGGCTCAGAACGCGACCAGTTCAGAGTGTGCCCACGCCACCCTCCTCGGTCACGACGGGGCGTCCAGACCGGGCCCAGGCCAACATGCCACCGACGATATTGGCAGCCTCGTAGCCGTTGCGGGCCAGGTACTGCGCGACCCGCTGCGACCGACCGCCAGCGAGGCAGATCACATACAGTTCGGCGTCGGCGTCGATCTCAGCCATCCGCGCCGGGACGTCACCCATGGGAATGTGCTGCGCGCCCGGCGCATGGCCACGGCGCCACTCATCATCCTCTCGCACGTCGAGCAGCACTACCTCTCCGCCGAAACTCGTCGGCAGGTCGATGATCACCGTTTCCGGCACAGCCGTGTCATCCATGAACTCATGGTGACACGGCCGGCACACCGGACGGGTCACCGGCAGTA
>DAOUYK010000030.1 GCA_030666145.1 Mycolicibacterium sp.
CCGACCGTGGGGATGGCCGCCCCTGGGCCCAACACTGCCTGCATTGCGGGGGAAAGCGCGGCGTAGCTCGCCTTGACCACCGCGACCCGCGTCTGCAGCTCAGACTGTTGCCTCTCTAGGTCTGCACGCACGGCCGAGGCCGCGTCGGCGGCCGCCCTGGCGTCAGCGGCAGACGTGGCCGAGGCCGCCTCGATGGTCTGCGCTTCCTGCTCGACCTCACGGAAGCTCTGCAGCTGCTCGGACATCGTGGTGACCATCACGCGCTCGATGGCCAGCTTGTCGATGAACCTCTGCGGCGACGCGGCGGTCAGGATCGCAGAGAAGCCAACAGCACCCCCGCCCATGTACTCCGCAGCAGCTAGTTTGTCGACGGCGGCCTGACGGACCGCGAGCCGGGCCTTGGCAGCGTCGAGCGCTGCCAGATCGCCGGCGTGCTTATCGTCTGCCTCACGTTGCAGCTGCAGCTTCTTGTCGAGGTCCAGCTGGGCCCCTTGCGTGCTCTCGAGCAGTCGTTCGGCCTGCCGCGACAATTCGTTGAAATTGGCCACGTTGTCTTGGGCCGGGTCAGCGTAGGCGACGCCACCCCACACCACGCTGAGGGCTGTGAGTCCGACGATCGCTCCGACCACCGGCTTGTAGACGGCGGTTTTCAACACAAAAAGGGGGTGAAAATTCAAGAATACGTATCCTTTGACTAGGGTCGACGTCTTCGTCGTACTGCCTGTCCATGAGCCTCGGCTTTCGTGAAGGCTACGAAAACGGCGTCGGCTTTGTCCAACCGGGGGCTAATCCCGTGCTCTTCGTGGGCTAAACCATCACAACAGCACCACCGGCCACACCCTTTGCGCTACACGCTAAGCCAGGCGAATAGCCCCCACCTGACCTCGCTGCGTTCCCGACGTCTTGTGACAGCGTTGGGTCACTCGCGACCGTGTTCGTGGCACTTCGAGGGTCGGTCCCGCCTAGAAATAGAGGTAGAGCGTCACGGGCGCTTAACCGGTCCAACGACACGGGCTGCTGCTTCGACAGCAGCGCCGCGGCGGCTGGCGATAGCGCTCGCGTCTGTGGTCTCCGCACCCGGATCGGGCCAGTAAGCCCACCCCAGGCCGATCGCGAACAGCAGGACCAGGCGACATTCGCGCGAAAACAGTCGTCGGCAGCGGTGGCACCGACTCCCTCACGCCAGCATCGCATTCGCATGACCTCGCGGGCACCATCCCCGGGGCTGCGCACGTGCACCTCCCCCACGCCGAGCGCACGGGCAGCCAGCTCGGAGCGCAATTCGGGAGTGACGTTGGGCTGCGCACGTGCACCTCCCCCACGCCGAGCGCACCCTGCCCCGTGAGGTGCCCGACGTCATCAACGGCGCCATCCGGCAGGCGATGCTCCCCGCTGAAGCCGAGCGATTCACCGGCTGCGGCCCCGACGTCGCCTCCAGCGCAGGCTACCGGCGGATGCCATCCGGTGCCGCCGCTGACGTGTTTCCTTTCGTGAAAGGGGCGAAGACTGGGACGATGGCCAGGACGGGGACGATGGCCCAAAACAGAGACTTCGACGGCGACCGCTGACGCAGTCGGGTCGGCTGGAAAGAGAGATCGGCAGGATGGAGCGTATCGGACGCGAAGCTGGGCGGCGCCAATGAGTACGACCAACATCGGCGCACAGCCATTCTGGCGGCGGATCCCTCCGTCGGCGACGCGGACCCGAATCATGGGCTGGGTGCTTCTGCTTGTGATGGCCGCGCTGGGCATCGTCATATTCGTGACGTGGCGGTTATTGGTGTCGATCACCGACGAACGAATGGATGCGGCGTTGCGATTGGAGGTCGAGGAGTTCACGCAGGTGACGGCATCGGGGGTCAACCCGCTTACCGGCCAACCGTTCGCCAGCGTCGAAGAGGTAATCAGCGTGGCGATCGCAAACAACATCGTGCGGCCCAACGAGGAGTTCCTCGGGTATGTCGACGGCAAGTTCTACACCCAAGTCAGGCAGCAACCGGAAACCCCGGAAGCGCTCGCGAAGGACAAAGCGTTCGGTGATCTCGTGAGCTCGGTCGCCGAGCCTACGGAGGGCCGCTACCACCAGCCCGAGGTCGGCGAGGTCCGCTACCTGGCGATCCCGGTCACCTTGGATGGTGACCCCTCCCGGGGCGTCATCGTGGCCGCCTTCCTGGGCGACGCGGAACGCGCCGCCTCGGACGAGGCCGCAAAGCTGATGCTGGTGGTCGGGGCGGCCACGATGATGGGCGCGACCGCGGCGGCGTGGCTGGTGGCCGGCCGGATCTTACGACCGCTGCACGATGTCGCCGAGACAGCCCGCAGCATCACTGACTCCGACTTCTCCAAGCGCATACCTACCCGCGCCAACAGCAAGGGTGATGAGCTCGACGACCTGGTCCGCACGGTCAATGGCATGCTCGACCGGGTGGAATCCGGGGTGTCGGCGCAGCGCCGGTTCATCGACGACGCCGGACATGAACTGCGCACACCGATCACCATCGTGCGCGGCCACCTCGAGGTGCTCGACCCCAACGATCCTGCCGACGTCGATGCGACGGTCGCACTCGTAGACGACGAGTTGGAGCGGATGAACCGGATGGTGTCGGATCTGCTGCTGCTGACCCGTTCTGAGCACCCGTCCTTTCTGAAAACCCGGGCCGTCGACATCGGCGCCCTCACCCGCGATGTGTTCGAGAAAGTGACGCAACTCGGTGAGCGCGACTTCACCTTGGAGGCGGTCGCCGAGGTGACCGCCGTCGTTGATCCGCAACGGATCACCCAAGCCCTGGTTGCTCTGACAGACAACGCGTGCCTGTATACCGAGGCCGGCCAAAGGATCGACATCGGGTCCGAGATTGTGGGCGGATGGCTGCGGTTCAAGGTGGCTGACTCCGGACCCGGAGTCAGCGAGGCTGACCGCACGCGTATCTTCGAGCGTTTCGCCCGGGGCAGTGCAGGCGGTCAACGCTCCGACGGGGCCGGACTGGGACTGAGCATCGTGCAAGTCATCGCTGTTGCGCACGGCGGCCACGTGGACGTCGGCAGTATCCCCGGCCGCGGTGCTACGTTCACAGTCGTCGTTCCCGTCCAAGGAGGATAGTCATGGCACGCATCCTGGTCGCCGAAGACGAGCCGCGGATCTCCGCGTTCATCGATAAAGGACTGTCTGCCAACGGATTCGCGGTCACCGTCGTTGCCGACGGGCCATCGGCTTACGACTACGCGATTACAGGCGGTTTCGACCTCATGATCCTCGACATCGGGCTGCCCGGCATGGACGGCTTCGCCGTGCTGCGAAAGCTGCGCGCAGAGCGAAACCTCATTCCGGTCATCGTCCTCACGGCGCGCGACAGCGTCCAGGACACGGTTGCAGGCCTGGAAGGCGGCGCCGACGACTACATGCCGAAGCCGTTTCGTTTCGACGAGCTACTGGCGCGAGTGCGGCTGCGGTTGACCAACGAGCGCACCGCCGAGCTCACCGTATTGTCCTGCGGCGGTCTATATCTGGACTTGCGGACGCGACGCGCCAGGATCGGCGACCAGACGGTCGACTTGTCGACGCGCGAGTTCGCGCTCACTGAGACGTTCCTTCGGCATCCAGGTCAGGTACTCTCCCGCGAGCAGCTGCTCAGCCACGTCTGGGGTTATGACTTCGATCCCGGCTCCAACATCGTCGACGTCTACTTGCGGTATCTGCGGCGCAAACTGGGCGCCGACCGTTTTACGACAGTGCGGGGCATGGGGTACCGGCTCGAAGAGGTGCCGTGAGAAGTATCGACGGCTGCCATCACTTGAAAACCCGCGATGGGGTGGGCTGAACACCGTCCGCACACCACAATTGGGTAGACCCGCAGCCTAGGCGGCAAACCATTGGACGCACCCATCGTATTGGTTCATGGGACCAATGCCGGTCCCTGGACGATGGCGAATTTCGAGCGGCACTTTGCTGAACTCGGCTGGCGATGCATCAGCCCTGCCTACCGCCATCACGACAAACCGCTGACCGACGAAAGCTCGGGCCTGCTCAGCGGAATCAGCATCGCGGACTACGTCGACGATATCGCCGCGGCCATTGCGACGTTAGATACCACGCCGGTCATCGTCGGGCATTCTCTTGGAGGCGTGATCGCCCAGAAGCTCGCCGCCCAGGGGCTCGCCCGCGTGATCGTGTTGCTCAACGGCAGCATCAATTGGGGCGTTCTGCCGACAACCGACGAAGAGCGCGCATTGGCCAAGGCATTGATGTCTGCCGGCCCGTTTTGGGAAACCACACTTCTGCCGGATTTCGACACGATGTCCAAATTTGGGCTCAACATGCCCGAGGAGGCGGAGCAACGACGCGTCTTCGACCGCCTGGGACCAGAGTCGGGCCGCGCCATGTTCGGGCTGTTCTTCTGGATCTTCGACGAGAACCAGACAACGAGAATCGACTATCAGAACGTCACCTGCCCCGTGCTGATGGTGTCGGGATCTGAAGACTTGGCAATCCCCCCGTCGACGTCGCGGGTCATCGCACAGCGGCACGGTTCATCAGCGACGTTCCACGAGGCAAAGGGTTTCGGACACTATTTGACCCTCGAGCGGGGCTGGCGCCAGATCGCCGATCTGTGCGCACGCTGGTTGACCGATACGCTGAGGTGAGCGCCGGACGCGCCGATCTCGAAGATACCCTGAACGTATTGTCCTGCAATAGGATTGCGCACCGCAGTTATTGTGCCGACGATGCCGTCAGGGTGATCCCTGACCACTTTGGGTGTCTTGTGGGCGAGGGGTGGCGAGTGGCTCGAAGATTTCGTCTGTGAATGAGCCAGGTGCGCCGATGACCACCAGGCGCGCGCCGGGGATCCCCACGGACGGGTCCACTCGCGTGAGCCGCTTGCGCGTCCCCACCACCTGCACGAGCCGCACCGAGGAACTATCACCGGCGAGCCGAACGAGCCCCTTGGCGCGCAGGACGCCGCATGGGAGGTGGGCAAGCCAGTGCCCGAAGACCCCGGCATCGATCGGATTGTCGGATTGGAAGCTTGCGGTGTCGAGTTCAGTGTGACCGTAGTCGTTGGTGTGTGGGGGTGCTGTGTGCCGGTGCGGGTCAAGCGGACCGAGCAGCACCGGTAGTGGTGCGGCGCCATAGGCGGTCTCCAACACCGGGACATCAGGTGCTTCGGTGGCCAGTAGCGTCCGTGCTACGTCCACTTCGGTGGTTGTGGCTTCATCAACTTTGTTGAGCACGAGCAGATCGGCGCTGGCAATTTGTTCGCGGACAGTGTCTCCGACGTAGCGGTCGCGGGCTCGTTGGGTGATGTCGACGGCATCGACGACCACCAGGATGCCGTCCAGGCGGAGTCCGGGCCCGCCGACTCCGCCGAGGAGTCCACGCGGTAGTGACACACCGCTCGCCTCCACGAGGATCTGGTCTGGGCGGCTTCCCAGTGTGCGCAGGACGGCGAGTCCTTCGGAAAGGCCGCCACCAAGGCTGCAGCAGATGCAACCGTTGCGGAGGCTGATCGTCGCAGCGTCGGCCGACTCGATCACTGCTGCGTCGATGTCGAGTTCGCCGAAGTCGTTGACCAGCACAGCGATTCTGCGGCCAACAGATTCGCGCAACACGTGGTTGACCAGTGTTGTCTTGCCTGATCCCAGGGCACCGGCAATCACCGTTACCGGGATCGGCTCGCTCATCAACGCCCCAGCTACCTGTTTGCCGGCGCGGGCCGTGGCACGCCGCCGACGACGGTTCCCCAGATCTCGATATTGCGCAACTCCGTGGGGTCCACGGCGAGCGGATCCTCCTCAAGCACGGCGAAATCGGCGAACTTGCCCGGCTCTATGGAGCCGACCTCAGCATCCCACTTGTGTTGGTAGGCGCCTCCGATCGTGACGGCGTGCAACGCCTCGCGCACGCTGATCTTCTCGAATTCACCGAGGACGTTCCCTGTTGCCGACGTGCGGTTGACCGCACACCAGGCCGAATGCAGACCGCCCAGCGGGGTGATCGGGGCGTCGGTGTGCAACGACAGTGGAACACCCTCGCGCAGTGCGGTCGCTGCGGCCTCCATCCCGACGGCGCGATCGGGTCCCACGACCATCGCGGCGTGCTGGTCACCCCAGTAGTAGATGTGGTTAGAGAAAACGTTCACACACATGCCGAGAGCCCGCATGCGCCGGTACTGATCGGGAGTAGAGAACTGCGAGTGCTGAACGGTGTGGCGATGGTCGAACCGCGGCGCCACGGCCAGCGCGTATTCGATCGCGTCGAGGAACGCATCGACGGCAAGCGAGCCGTTACAGTGGCAATGAATGATCAGGCCCTCGCGGTGAAAATCTGCGACGATCTTGGGTAGCTCGTGCGGGTCGACGTTCCAGATCCCTTGCGGCGCCCCATTGAAATAGCCCGGGAAACGAAAGCAGGCGGTAAACCCTTGCGGTGAGCCGTCGATGACGAGCTTGACCCCAGGGAAGCGCAGCTTGTCGGTCTGCTGTGAGGCCAGTCGCGCCGCGTACTTTGCCGCTTCGGCCGAGTCGGCAGGCCCGCCCAAGGCGGTACACGCCAGAATCGATACCCGCGCGGGGAAGCCCCGGTCGTTGACCACCTTCGACCATCGTTCCGGCATTCCCGGTGAGTAGATATTCGCCGAGGCCAGCTCGCCGAGAGACGTCACGCCCGCGTTGCGGGCCTCTGCGGCCCACGTTTTGATCGCCAACTCGTCATTCGCGGCAGCCAAGAACGCGCCCATGATGCTTGGGGCACAACCCATCGCAGCCATCTCTTGAAGCACCCCGGTGGGCCTGCCGTCGAGGTCTTTGACAACACCCTCGACATCGGTATCTGGGCCGATCCCCTCACGCTTCATCGCCGCAGAATTCACCACAGCGACATGCCCGCTGGCATGTTGGACGAAAATAGGCCGCTCAGTCGAGGCCCGGTCGAGGTCCTCGGCGGTGAACTCAACATCGTCAGGGAAATAGATCGGGTCCAGGCCCCATCCGATCAACGGCTCGGTCGGGTCAGCCAGTGCCTGCGAGGCCTCTTTCAGCCGGGCGATGACGGCGTCTTTGCTGCGCAGGCCAGCCGGCACCGTGCCGTCAGGCGCACGACGTTCGAACCACCCAAGATAAGGCCAGCGCCACATCGCCCCGGCATGAACATGCGCGTGGGCCTCAACCATGCCCGGCATCAGCACCTTGCCCTCAAATGTCCCGTTGATCGTGTACTCACCCCAGCCGGCCAATTCCTCAACTGTGCCCACACCGATGACCCGTCCCTCGCGCACGGCGACCGCCTCGACGCTCGGACGATACGGATACATGGTCTCTATCCGCTTGGCCGTGAAAATGGTCAGGTTGGTGGGCATTAAGTTGCTCCTCTTTTGTTCACTAGAACCGCTTCTCTGGAACTCAGTCAGCTTCGTTCGATGTTCCGTGCGTCGCGCCACGATGCCGCGCCGTACGGATCCCGCGAGTGAAACGCTCAACGGTCCCACCGGCGTCCATCACGAACAACGTGGCAAATCCCATCAGCGCGATGAGCAAGGCAGACACCGCCATGGTGGTATCGAACCCTTGGGTGTAGGCCTTCTCTGCCGCCTCTACCGCTGCTTTCCCGAGGGCAGTAGTGGGTTCAACCGAGTGTTGGGCAAAGTGGCGCACGTCATCGATGCCCGCCGCGACTTGCGACGGGGAGACAATCTGGGCTTTCTGAAGATCCCCGGCAAAACGCGCGTGGCCGAAACTCTGCACGAACACCACGCTCAAAGCCAGGCCCGCCCCATAACCGATCTGCCCAACGGTGGTGCGAAACGACGTCACCGAACCAAGGTCTTTGACCGGGGCCTCGGAGACGAACATCGCAGCCTGGGGAACTGAGATCAAGGCCAGGCCGACACCGACGACGGCCGCCCCGGGCACGATGACCCATGCAGGCCACACGTGTCTGGTGAGGACCATCATCAGCAGCCCGAATACACAGCACGCAAAGCCCAGCCCGAGGATCCGGCGCAGCCGGTCGCCGTAGCTGTCGAGGTAATTACCAACCGCGACCGAGGCCGCCAGCAGAACGAGCAGCATCGGCAGCTGCAGCACCGTCACCTCCAACGGCGAACTCCCCTTGGTGAATTGCCATAAATTACTTGTCGAGAGCTGTACAACAGCCTGAGCGAAGTTCCACGCAACACCGGCCAACACCGCAGCCACAAACAGACCACTGGTGAACAGCTTGATCGGGAACGCCGGAAACCTACTCCGCACCTCGACAATGCCGAAAAGCACGAAGCCGATGACGCCCGCAGCCACCGGGCCGTAAAAGGCCGGCGAGGTGAGTGAGGCTGCAGCCTGGCTCAGGCCATACAGCAGCGATACCGTTGCAGCCCCGATAAGTACCAGCCCGGCGTAGTCGACCGGGCCATCGCCAGACCGGGGCATGACGGGCAGGACACGCGGAACGAAAACGACGAACACCAAACCCAACACGGGCACCAGCAGCATCGCGACCCGCCACGACGCTTCGGCAATCGCACCGCCGACCGGCGACACCACGATGAGCAGCCCGATCATGACCGCACTCCACAAACCCAGCGCCGCACTCGCCTTCGTTCCGGGCGTCACAAAACGCACGTAGGCAAACGTTGCTGCCAACGCAGCGCCCAGGCCGATGCCGGCAATAGCCCGTCCAGTCAGATAGACCCCGGTGACCGGTGCGACCGCGACGATCACATCACCCCCGACGGCCAGCAGGATGGCGCCAACCAACACCCGGCGGCGCCCAAGCCGATCCGCCGTCACACCAGCGGCCAGCACCGTCGCGGCTAGTGCCAACGTCGAAACACACGCACCCAGCGCCCGCTGCGCGGCGGTAAACCCCAGCGCCTTACCCGCCTCGACGATGGCCGTGTTAGCCACCGCTGGATCGAGCAGCTGCAATCCAGCGATCAGACCGAGCAGATAGATCGGGCCCTTCGGCACGGTCGCACCGTCGTCGAGTCGGACTGACCCAGCCTCGTCGCTAGTCATCTCGCCTCAATCGTTTCTGATCAATCTCATGGCTAGCTCGCTCATCTGCTCCTGATTCTAGGTGTCGGCTGTCTTGCCCCGTGACCGAATTCCCGGATGGGCGCCCTTCACCTGCGCCGCAAGTTCATGACGCCTGGGTCCTGCGCTGATCCGACCGTATGAACTGAGCGAGCAAGGCAGTTCCGGTAAAAGATGCGGCGATGGTTACGTTTGGGTCGCCCATTCCGAGCACGTTGTGGCGGAGGGATATTCGGACATATCGGCCCTAGACGGCGAGCTAGCCGGGACCCCGTTTCTGGCCCGCAACCCGATTTGCGCGCCGCGGTGGGGCACCAATGTAAGGCGCTTGAGTCCTCTGAACTGCTGTTTCCTGTGTCGGGCTAACAGGATTTGCCCCCCTCCCATGTTGAACCCGACTCAGTCACCACAATGCTTGTCGGTTCAATTGTGTCGCTGTCGCTGAGCTGCAGGGGCGATAGTAAGCGCTGCCGTGCTGGCTGGCGCGCGCCTAGCCGGTCCGCTCTGGTTGCTGCTTCTGATAGAAATAGTTCGCTTAGAACGGTGGTGGCGATGGACGACGTTGTGTCGGCGATGCTGCGAACGCTCGACGCCGAGTTTCCGGCGGTCGAGCGGATGACGGCCGTCGAGGCGCGCGCGGCCGTAGCCGCACGGCGGCGGCCGGACCCGAACCCCGACGAGGTCGACGAGATCATCGATCACGAGATCTATGGTCCTGGCGGGCGGATCTCCGTGCGGATCTACCGGCCACACCGCTGCGGCGGCTCTGCGGTTGTGTTTTACCACGGCGGCGGATTCGTGTTCTGCGACATCGACAGTCACGACGGGTTCTGCCGGGCAATGGCCGCGCACACGTCAGCCGTCGTCGTGTCCATCGGTTACCGTCTGGCCCCCGAGCATCCGGCACCTGCGGCCGCTGAGGATGCGTTTACCGCGTTTCGATGGGCAGTCGAGCACGCGGCGGAACTGGGCTTCGATCCGGGCCGGGTCGCCGTCGCAGGCGACAGCGCAGGTGGCAATCTTGCCGCCGTGACGTCGATCCAGTGCCGTAGCCAGGGCGGTCCGATGCCGGCGGCCCAGGTGCTGCTCTATCCAGTGATCGACCCAGCGTTGGACACAGAGAGCTACCACTCCCGCGCTACCGGCTACTTCAACACCCGCGAAGCCATGCAGTGGTATTGGCACCAATACCTTGGCGGGAGTGCACTTCCCGAACCGCCCTGGCTGGTGGCCCCCGCGCGTGCCAAATCGCACATCGGGCTGCCCCCCGCGCTGGTGGTGACAGCTGAACTTGATCCGCTGCACAGCGAGGGCGCGGCCTATGCGCGCCGACTCCGTGCCGCCGGAGTCCCGGTGGTGCACCGCGACTTTCCCAGTCTGTTCCACGGGTTTCTCACGATGATGCCGTTCGCCCCGGGCGCCTCAGCCAGAGACCTGCTGTGGACCGATCTGCGCCAGCTGCTGACCGCGGCCCCCATCATCACAAGGCAGGAGCGATGACCGGCCCGGCACCGGCCTACGACGCGATCGTGGTGGGCGCGGGATTCACCGGCCTTTACGCTGTGCATCGGCTGGCGAGCGCCGGTATGAGGGTGCTCGGCCTGGAGGCTGCTCACAGCATCGGCGGCACCTGGTACTGGAACAGGTACCCCGGTGCTCGTTGTGACGTCGAAAGCGTGGATTACTCGTACTCGTTCGACGAGGAACTGCAGGACAGCTGGGTCTGGAGTGAACGATTCGCCGCGCAGCCGGAGATCCTCGCCTACCTCGAACACGTCGCCGACCGCTTCGATCTGCGGCGCCACTACGATTTTGGCACCGAAGTCGTTGGGGCGCAGTTTGAGTCGTGCAATGGCGCGTGGTGTGTACACACCGCCGCGGGAGCGGCGTACCGCGGCCGCTTCCTGCTGTGCGCGACAGGGTGCCTGTCAGCCATCAACCGCCCCGACATTCCCGGGGTCGACGACTTCGCCGGTGAGATCTACTACACCGCGAACTGGCCGCACGACGAACCGGACTTCCGCGGTAAGCATGTCGGCCTGATCGGCACCGGTTCATCAGGCATCCAGGCCGTCCCGATCATCGCCGCGGACGCCAAATCGCTGACCGTGTTTCAGCGCTCGCCCAACTACAGCGTCCCGGTGCCCAACCACCCCTGGAGCCAGGAAGACGTCCAACGGATCCGGCGCGAGTATCCGGAGCGCCGCCGCAAGGCCGCCTACGCTCCCGCAGGCACTCCCCACACCAGCAATGCCAAGTCGGCCGCCGAAACAGATCCGCGGGAGCGGAATGAGGCCTTGTGGGAACGATGGACCCAGGGCGGCGTGCTGTTCAGCAAGACGTTCCCCGACCAGTTGACAAACCTCGCCGCGAACGACGTCGCGCGCCGATTTGCCGAATCGAGGATCCGCGACATCGTCAACGATCCGCCCATCGCCGAAGACCTGATCCCCACCGATCACCCGATCGGCACCAAGAGAATCTGTACCGACGCCGGCTACTACGAGACGTTCAACCGCGAGAACACGAGGCTGGTCAACCTGCGCCGCGAGCCGATCGAGGAAATGTCCAGCGACGCGGTGCACACCCGAGCAGCGTCCTACCACTGCGATGTGTTGGTGTTCGCCACCGGATTCGACGCGATGACCGGAGCGCTCACCCGCATCAACCCGGTGGGGCCTGCCGACCACCGGCTCAGTGATCTGTGGTCGGACGGCCCACTCACGTTCCTCGGAATGATGGTGCCGCGGCTGCCGAACCTGTTCAGCTTCGGCGGGCCCGGCAGCCCGTCGGTACTGGCCAACATGGTCCTGCACGCCGAGGTGCAGGTCGACTGGATTCTCGACCTCATCGAGGCCGCGACCGCCCGCGGTGTCGGCGAGGTCGAACCGCGCCGGGATGCCGCAGAAGAGTGGACCGCCCACGTGGCCGAGGTCGCCGAGCACACCTTGTTCCCCAAGGCGCAATCATCGTGGTATCTGGGTGCCAACATCGACGGAAAGAAACGAGTGTTCATGCCATATGTCGGCGGATTCGGGGTGTACCGCGGCAACTGCGACGAGGTGGCCGAACATGGCTACCCCGGATTGGTGTTCACGACGCGATGACGCCACCGACGCTGACCGACAAGGTCATCCTGATCACCGGGGCTGCCCGCGGGCAGGGCGCCGCGGAGGCCGAACTGTTGAGCGAGATGGGCGCCCGGGTTCTCGCCTGCGACGTGCTCGACGACGACGGCAACGCCCTCGCCCAGCGCCTGGGTGCTGCGGTCTCGTACCTGCGACTCGACGTCACCGACGCCGCCGCGTGGGCCTCGGTGGTCACTGCGGTCACTGCCGACTTCGGCCGGATCGACGTGCTGGTCAACAACGCGGGCGTCTATCGCAAGGCCCCGCTCGCCGACTGGTCGGCCGATCAGATCCGCGACGTGCTGGACGTCAACCTGGTCGGCCCGATTCTCGGTATGCAGGCGGTATCACCGGTGATGCCCTCGGGCAGCGCTATCGTCAACGTCGCCTCCATCGCGGCATTGCGCGGATTCGCCGATTTCCTACCGTATTCGTCGTCCAAGTGGGGACTGCGCGGAGCGACCCGTTCGGCGGCCCGGGAACTGGCGCCACTCGGCATCCGGGTCAACTGCATTTGCCCTGGCGCGGTCGATACACCAATGATCGACGCGGACAGCCTCGACCTCTCGCACCTGCCCATGCCTCGGGCTGCGCACGCCATGGAGATCGCGAACATGGTCGCCTTCCTGGCGGGTGACGGCAGCAGCTACTGCACCGGTGCCGAGTTCGTCGCCGACGGTGGGGCGACGGCATGACGACCCTGGTCAACCCCGCTGTCGTGTGCCGGACTTGGTTGAATATGGACCTGGACGCCGCACTTTCATACGTCGCGATTGCGTGCAGCGACTCACCGGACGTTCACGAAAAAGCTAGGGGGTTCCGATCATCGACTCTTCGACCGGTATTGGTCCGATCGGGGAAGGCTGATCACAAACCGCCAACCGACCCCGGCCAGCTGCTGGGGGTGTAAAGAGGATGTGCGGGGCGCCATAGACGCTGTCGAACAACTTCACGCGGGCCGGTAGCGCAACAACGTGACACCCCTATCGGGTATGTCGAAGAACACCGGCGTCACGCGCATCCCGATCCGGATGTCGGAGCGGGCGACGTCGAACAGTTCGGTGCTGAACCGCGGACCTGCATCCCATTCGACGACGGCCAGGTACTGGGGCAGCGCATCGGCCCAGGGCGGAGCAGTCGGCCTATCTGCCACGGTGAACGTGTAAAGCGAACCAGTACCGTCGATTTCACGCCATTCGAGATCGTCGGCCAGAGTGCCGGGAGCAAGGGTTCGCGGATAGAAGACGTAGCGGTCCAGCGATGGTGAGAACTGTACGATTATCCGGTGTTCGGTGAGGCCCTGCCAGAACGGTGCGGACACGGGGGTCGGTTCCGGTAGCGGAATTCCGATCTGCGGCGGCTCAGTCACGTCAGTCCCCTCCCAACAGCAGCGCCACCTGCTCGCCCATGATGCCGCCGGTGCCGGTGACGAATGCTGTATTGCAGTCGGCGACTTGGGCGTGCGCGGAGCGCCCCATCAGCTGGCGCGATGCGTCGACGACGTGGTGCATGCCACCTGACATGCCTGCTTGGCCGAACGACAGTTGGCCGCCCGCGGTGTTCAGCGGGAAGTCACCGGCGAAGGTCAGGTCGTGGGACTGGACCCATGTCATGCCTTGACCTTTGGCGCAGAAGCCGGCGTCCTCGAGGGTCATCAGCACCGTGATGGTGTAGCAGTCATACAGCGAGGCGACATCGACGTCGGACCTGTCCAGCCCCGCCATGGCGAACGCCTTCTGCGCGGACCGGGCGACCGGAGTAGTCATCAGGTCCTGCGCGTAAGTCGGGGTCTTGAAGGCGATGTGCTCACCGAAGCCCTTGATCCATACCGGACGGTGTTGCGCCTTGCGGGCGATGTCGGCGTTGGCGATCAGAACGCCGGTTCCACCCTGGACCCACATGACGGTCTCCAGCATGTGAATGGGGTCGGCGATCATGGGGCTGTTCAGCACGTCGTCCACCGTGAGCGGCTTGCCGTGGAACACCGCGCCGGGGTGGGCGCACGCATTGGTACGCTGATCGACCGCGATCTTGGCGAGCGCGGTCGGGTCGTACCCGTAGAGCGCGGCGTACCGCTGAGCGATCTGGGCGTAGGGGGCGTTTTGTCCGACATTGCCGTAGGGGATCTCATACTCGGCCTGAGGAGAGCCGTACTTGTTGCTCGACGCTCCGTAGGACCCCGGTTTCGGCGCCGGATGTCGCGCAGACTGCGGCAGCATTCTTGAGCCGGGCACCACCGCGAGCACGGCGTCACACAGGCCGAGTTCGACTGCCACTGCAGCTCGCCAAACCATTCCCGCCGAGGAGGCACCACCCAGGTCGATCCGCTCACCGAAATCCAGGGGCAGGCCCAGGTACTCGCTCAGGGTGGCCGGGGCGAACATGTCGGATTCGGCGATCCCGTGGCACACCAGCCCGTTGACGAGGGTCGCGTCGACTCCGGCGTCTTCGACGACCATCTTTGCCAGCAGCGCGTACTGGTCGAGGGTGAACAGCTGCGGCCGGGTCTGCTTGCGCTGCGGGGGCAATTCGGCAATCCCGATGATCGCCGCCTCGCCTCTCAGTCCCATTACGGCGCCTCCACGCGGCACGGCAAAGCGACGGTGGCCGTGCCCGGCATCAACACCGTGGTGTCGCGTCGCCCGGTGATCTCCAGATCCACCAGGCCGACCTCGTCCGCCAGGCGTTTCGCGGTTACCACTCCGCCGAAGGTGAGCGCCTGTCCCGGATAGGCGACCGCCCGGTTCTGGACCGAAAACTCGACGAGCCTGCCGCGCCCGCCGATCCAATCGGTGAGGGCGTGTGCCAGCAGCGCCGATTGCAATGGCCCGTGAACGAGTACGTCGTCGTAACCCTCGACCTCGCGCGCCCACTCCTTGTCGTAGTGGATGCGGTGGCCGTTGTAAGTCGCGGCGCTGAAGAAGAACATCTGCGTCTCGTCGACCGTCACGGTCAATGCCGGGATTACATCACCGGGCTCGACGTCGTCGTAGAACACCTGCGCGTCTGTCATCGAGTTCCTCAAGGCCGGGCGATCATCGACATCGTCGCCTCAGCTACCAGATCCCGTCGCTGGTTGCGGTAGCTGGCGTGCCAGGTCACCAGGACGAAACGTCCTGATCTGCCGTGCTTTTCGACGATCGATTCGATGGTGCGGGTCATCTCGATCTCGTCGCGATGATACGCAGGCAGATGAAACGTGCTGCTCTCACCTCCGGCCATCCGTTTGGGCGCGCGGGGAAACGCGAGACTGCCGGAGGCGGAGCCCGTTGACCCGTCGGGCCGCAGGCCCTGCAACGGCGTGACGGGAAGCACGCAGTACTGCAGGTAGAGCGGCGGGCAGATGACATCGTCGTAGCCGCACGCACGTGCGTATTCGGCGTCAAACCAGAGTGGATTGTGGTCGCCGACCGCCGCCGCCCAGCGCTGCCAGTCCCGCCGGTTAACCTCACCTGTGGCGGTAGCGGCGACCATGCCGACACGTGACGCCGACTCAGCGTCGATCAAGCTATCTGTAGTCACGCACGTTCCTCTCCCAACCCCTCTCCCAACCAGCTCGCTGCCACATCGGCTCCCCCACCAAGGGTGGACAGGACGCGCGCCCGCTCCGACCATAGGTGTAGATCCGTCTCCACCACGTAGCCCATGCCGCCATGCAACTGGTGGGCATCGAGAGTAATCAGTTTGGCCGCGGTGGCGGCGGCCATCCGCGCGATGGCAGTCTCACGGGTCCCCACGCGCCCCCGTCCGATCCAGAAGACAGCCGACTGCGCGGCCAGGCGGGCGCCGGCGAGTGCGATGTGCATGTTCGCGACCAGATGTTGCGCCGCTTGGAAAGACGCGATCGGCCGGCCGAACTGGTGACGCATGCCGATGTATTCGACCGTGCGTTGCAGTACCGCCTCCGCCACTCCAACGAGATCCAGTGACAACAACGCCACCCCGGTATTTGCCACCCGCCGCAGGTCGTCCTCACTAAGTCCGGCCCCGCTCTCGGCACCCAGCACTGAGCTGGGCTCGGCCACCCGCACGTCGTCGAACCCGACGGTGAAGGCGCGAAATCCGCCCATCATGGCCAGAGGCTCTACGGTCACTCCCGACGCGTTGGCGTCCACGACGAATCCCAGTGTGCGCTGATTCAGCACATCAGTGGCGGATACCACGAGAATATTCGCGTCTTGCGCGTCGGTAACGAAATCGACTGCGCCACAGAGACGCCAGCCGCCCGCCTCCTGCTCCGCGTGCAGCAGCGCAGTGACGACACCCGCATCACGCGCACTCGACAACGAGGTTGTTCCTCGCAGCGTTCCCGCACTGAGCCCGGGTAACCACGCCGCCTTCTGCTCCGGGCCGCCGAGCAGGTCGATCGCCAGACCCGCCTGCGTAGTGCTGTGGATCGCCAGCGGGCACAGTGCCCGACCGGCTTCGACGTAAAAAATTCCTAGGTCTCCTAAACCACCGCCGGAGCCGCCGTATTCTTCGGCAGCGACGAGCCCCAGTACACCGGCGTCAGCGAGCGCCTTCCACAACGCTTCCGGCATCGCCGCAGCCGGCGGTTCCCGCAGCGCACGCACCAAAGTGGTCGGACATTCAGCACGCAACAAGTCGCGCAGCATCGAGGCCAGGTCCACGGCGTCCCGATCCGGAATCAACCTCATCGCTCCCCCGTCACCGCCCGTAGGACGGCATACCGTGACCGCGCTGGGCGATCACATCGCGAAGGACCTCATTGGCACCGCCGCCGAACCGCATCAGCGGCGCAGCACGGTAGAGACGTTCGAACTTCCCTTCCAGCGGGGCGTCTGGGTTGCGGTGGGCAAGCAGCCCGTCTGGACCGAGCAGGTCGATCGCCAAATCAGCTATACGCTGACGCAATTCACTGGTAAAGACTTTCTCTACGCTGACTTTAACCGTCGGGATCACGCCGCCAGCCAGCATCGAAGATGCTTCATAACCCATCAGAGTCGCTACTTCGACATCTGCTTCGGCCTGGGCGAGACGGCGGCGAAACGCGGGACTAGCCGCAGGCATCGAACCATCCCGAACCGGTTGGCGTGCAATATCCTTCAGATCCTCGACAGCACGTCGCAGGTCACCGGCGTTCGTGAGCGCGCCGCGTTCCAAGTCCAGCGCGCCGGTAATGTAGGTCCATCCTCGATTGACCTCCCCGACGAGGTTGCCGACCGGAACCCGCACCTTACGGAAGAGCACCTCGTTGGTTCGGTACCCCGACCACGCATACAATGGGCGTATCTCAACGCCTGGTTGATCGATGGGCACGATGATCACCGAAATCCCGCGATGCCGTGATTCATTCAAATCAGTGCGGACACAAAGCCACTCGTGAGTCGAGCGTTGGGCACCGCTGTTCCAGATCTTCGACCCAGTTATGACCCATTCGTCTCCATCCAACACCGCACGCGTCTGGAGACTGGCCAGGTCAGTCCCCGCCTCGGGTTCGGAGTAGCCCACGGCACAGACCATCTCGCCTCTAGCGATCGGCGGAAGGAATTCGGCTTTGTTCTGTTCCGTTCCGTGGCGCATAATCATCGGCGCCACCGACGTCACCGTCAGATCGGGACCAGGAACACCCCAGTACTCGAATTCACTGACCATCAGGTGCTGGTGTACGGCGCTGAGCCCTAGACCGCCGTATTCCTTCGGCCAGTTGAGCCCGAACCAGCCCTTCTCGCCAATCTTGCGTCGGAATTCGGCCAGCTCGCCGCCGCGGAACTCCAGGTCGTGGGCAGCCAGCTCGGAGCGCAATTCGGGAGTGACGTTCTCTTCGAGGAATGTGCGGACCTCGGCAAGCCAGCCGGCCTGCTCGGCATCCAGCTCGAAGTCCACGACTCACCCCCTCAACCGCATCTAGTTCGCTCAGGACTGTCCCTAATAGGTCTACTAGAGGGCGCTGCGCGGCCGCAGCGCGGTACCGCCCTCCCACTTCGAGAGGCGGAGCGCATACCGACCCGAGCACCCCCTGGAGATAACGGCCCGGCCGCGACGCCCCAGACTAGAAGCGTCCCCGACGATCCCCGGTGCCACCACGCCGGTCCCATGACCAGATACTGACAACCCGACGGCCACCACGTACGCTTCAACTACGGAGTGCCTTTCCACAACGAACCTTGAACCCCCGGCATCTCCAAGAATCCCCTGCCGGATAGACACTTCTGCGCATTCGCACCCAGACGACCCCAATCAGTCGTGAACGATCTGCACTAAAAGACGTCATCCCGAGGAGTGTGCCCGATGCTCGCCCCAAATCTCCCGCCCGGATTCGACTTCACTGACCCCGACATCCACGTCGAGCGATTGCCCGTCGATGAGCTTGCCGAGCTGCGGCAGGTCGCACCGATCTGGTGGAATGAGCAGCCCCTGGGCCCAGGAGGCTTTGACGACGGCGGATTCTGGGTGGTCACTAAACACAAAGACGTCAAGGAGGTGTCGCTGCGCAGCGACGTTTTCTCGAGCCAAGAGAAAACGGTACTAACGCGATACAAGGACGGCACCGTCGCCGAAGAGATCGAGCGCGGCAAGTTCATTCTGCTGAACATGGATGCGCCGCAACACACCCGCTTACGTAACCTCATCTCGCGCGGATTCACTCCCCGGGCCGTCGAACAACTGCGCGGCGACCTCCATGAACGCGCGCAAAACATAGTGAGGGCCGCAGCGGCAGAGGGCTCCGGGGACTTCGTCGAGCAGGTTTCATGTGAGTTGCCGCTACAGGCCATCGCTGGGCTGCTTGGTGTGCCGCAGGAGGATCGCAGGAAACTCTTCGATTGGTCCAATCAAATGGTCGGCGATCAGGATCCCGAGTTCGCCCGAAACGACCCCATGGCCGCCTCGGTTGAAATCATCATGTATGCCCTGAAGATGGCCGCCGCCAAGGCCGAGGATCCCGGCGACGACATTGTCACGACCTTGATCCAAGCCGACGTCGACGGCCACAAGCTTTCCGATGACGAGTTAGCTTTCTTCGTCATCCTGCTGGCGGTGGCCGGCAACGAGACGACCCGCAACTCAATTACCCAGGGCATGATCGCCTTCACCGAGTTCCCGGACCAATGGGAGCTGTTTAAGAAGGAACGCCCGCTCATCGCCGTCGACGAGATCGTGCGCTGGGCGACGCCTATCACTGCCTTTCAACGCACCGCGCTTGAGGATTTCGACCTATCTGATGTGCGAATCAGTAAAGGTCAGAGGGTGGCGATGTTCTATCGGTCGGCAAACTTCGACGAGGAAGTCTTCGACGATCCGCTGACCTTCAACATCCTCCGAAATCCCAACCCCCACGTGGGATTTGGCGGGACAGGCGCGCATTATTGCATCGGCGCAAACCTCGCGCGGATGACGATCGACATCATGTTCAATGCGATCGCCGACTACATGCCCGACCTCACTCCCCTTGCGAGGCCTGAACGTTTACGTTCTGGTTGGCTCAACGGCGTCAAGCACTGGAAGGTCGACTACCGGGCCCCTACGTCGGCCCGATGCCCGGCGGCACATTGAGCAAGATCGATCGTTGGCGGCACGACAGTCTGGTCAGCGTGACAGGACCATGGCGTGCTGATGCAGTACAACATGACGGGGGCCGGTCGGGCTATTAGACAAGACATGGACCTTCGGCGATGTTCTGAAAACTCAATGAGTGCAGAGATCCGCTGCCGACCCCCGGTGCCGCGGGTTGGGGCACACAGGCTAAAGCGGTAACCCGGCCGATTGAGGCATCCGAGGCGGTAGCGTGGCTCGGACAAGACACAGGGGGTCGCCATGAGCGTGGTAACAACGGCGGCGGCGCTGGTCGTCTTTCCCGTTCTCGCCGCCATCATCGGCAGCATTGTCGCGGTTCTGCGTAAGCCCTCAGCGGCGCTGGTTAGCGGTGTGCAACACCTGGCTGCCGGAGTCGTCGTGGCCGCCGTCGCGGGTGAGGTGTTGCCAGACCTGCGTGAGCGAGGCTCTATTGTTCTGGTCGTCGTGGGTTTCGCAGCCGCAGTGGCCTTCTTCGTGTTCCTACAACGGTTCGAGGC